>NZ_JBXAOA010000004.1:0-251173 GCF_058802325.1 Pseudomonas sp. GW822-FHT02E03
CCCCCCCCCCCCCCCCCCCCCCCCCCCCCCCCCCCCCCCCCCCCCCCCCCCCCCCCCCCCCCCCGCTCCCACATTAGGTCTATGTGAGCCATTAAGGGGTGTCGGGCTGATTTGCCGGATGGGCCAGGAAGAAGGCGGGGTGTGTCGCCGCCAATGCCGCCACTCGACGAATTCGCGGGTAGGCCTCAAGGGAAATATTGAAGCGCTCGGCCGCATACAACTGCGGGATCAAATAGACGTCCGCCAGCCCCGGTTGATCGCCAAAGCAGTAACCGGTGTCACCGATCAATTGCTCCACCGTCGCCAACCCCTGGCTGATCCAGTGACCGATCCACTCAACCACCTGCGGCTCATCGTGCCCCAACTGCCGAAGCTGATTGAGCACGCTGACGTTGTGCAGGGGGTGAACATCGCAGCCGATCACCGCCGCCACGCCACGCTCATGGGCACGGGCGACGAGGTCCTTGGACAGCAATGGCACCTGTGGATAACGTTCCTCCAGGTATTCGATGATCGCTGGTGACTGGATCAGCAACTCGCCCTCATCAGTGCGCAAGGCCGGCACCCGGCCTTGGGGGTTGATGCCCAGATAGGTCGGCTGCCGATGTTCGCCACCTTGCGGCGCGATCAAGTTGATTGGCAGCGCCTGGTAATCCAGCCCCTTCAACGCCAGCGCAATACGCACCCGGTAAGACGAGGTCGAACGATAGTAGGTATAGAGTTCCATGACACGATCCTCTTAGCGCGCGGGCAGCACTTTGCCGCGGCATTCGCCGAAACCGATGGAAGCAAAACCCTCGCGGCTGCAACGTGCGCGCAGAATGATTTCGTCGCCGTCCTCAAGGAACTTACGCACCTCGCCCGACGCCAGTTCGATCGGCTTCTTACCGCCCTCGGTGATTTCCAGCAAGCTGCCGAACTGACCGTTTTCAGGACCGGACAGCGTGCCCGAACCGAACAGGTCACCGGCCTGCAACTGGCAACCGTTGACGCTGTGATGCGCAACCATTTGTGCGACGGTCCAGTACATGTGTTGGGTGTTGCTGAGGGTCAGGCGATGGGCTGGCAGATTTTGCTCGCGCATCGATTCGGTCAGCAGCAGCACTTCGAGTTCGATGTCGAAGGCACCGGCGGCCTGATCACGCTTGTCGAACAGGTACGGCAGCGGCTGCGGATCGCCTTCCGGGCGCGCAGGCTGCGCACGACGGAACGGCTCCAGCGCTTCGGCCGTCACCACCCACGGCGAAATGCTGGTGATGAAACTCTTGGACAGGAACGGACCCAGCGGCTGATATTCCCAGGCCTGGATGTCCCGCGCCGACCAGTCGTTAAGCAGGCAGAAACCGGCGATGTGGTCGGCGGCGTCACCGATGGCGATGGAGTCGCCCATCGCGTTGCCCTGACCGATCCAGATACCCAGCTCCAGTTCATAGTCCAGACGTGCGCACGGGCCAAACGTCGGCTCGGTCTGGCCGGCCGGCAGGGTCTGGCCTTTGGGACGGCGAACGTCAGTGCCGGACGGGCGAATGGTCGAGGCACGGCCGTGGTAACCAATCGGCACGTACTTGTAGTTCGGCAGCAACGGGTTGTCCGGGCGGAACAGTTTGCCGACATTCTGCGCGTGCTCGATGCCGACGTAGAAGTCGGTGTAATCGTTGATCTTCGCCGGTAAGTGCATTTCGCAATCCGCCGCCAGCGGCAGCAGTTTGGCGCCTTGGGCTTCGATCTTGCCGTGCAGGGTGCTGCCTTCCTTGAACAACTCGATCAAGCGTTCACGCAAGGCGACGCGTGCCTCGCGACCCAGTTCGAAAAACGCATTCAACTGACCGCCACGGGTGGCTTCGACTGCTTTCTTTGCAACACCGTCGAACAGCCCGGCATCCAGTGCCGCTTCCAGATCAAAGATATGGTCGCCGATCGCCACGCCACTGCGCGGCGCGGAGCCCTTCACGCTGAACACGCCCAACGGCAGGTTTTGCAGCGGGAAATCAGCGTGGCCGTTGGCGGAGGCAACCCAGCTACGAGTGATGGAAGTCTGAGTCATGGTTATCTCCGGGTCGGGTCGAAAGTCGCGGGCAGTGTGGCCCAGCAGGCGTCGTAATTGTTTTGCAGTTGCGGGCAATCGAGGGCGAATCGGCTCGGGCGCAACACTTGGCTGGTCTCGAACATGAAAGCCATGGTGTTGTCGATTTTAGCCGGCGCCAGTTCCGCGTTGATCGCCTTGGTGCAGGTCTCGCCGTCGGGGCCGTGGGCGCTCATGCAGCTGTGCAACGACGCACCGCCAGGCACAAAACCTTCGGCCTTGGCATCATATTCGCCTTGGATCAGGCCCATGAATTCGTTCATCAGGTTGCGGTGGAACCACGGTGGACGGAATGTCTTCTCGGCGACCATCCAGCGTGGCGGGAAGATCACGAAGTCGAGGTTGGCCAGACCATGCACGCTGGTCGGCGAGGTCAGGACGGTGAAAATCGACGGATCCGGGTGATCGAAACTGACCGTGCCAATGGTATTGAAACGGCGCAGGTCATATTTGTACGGCACGTTATTGCCGTGCCAGGCGACCACGTTCAGCGGCGAATGATCGAGCTCACAACCCCATAACTGGCCGAGGAATTTCTGTACCAGGGTGGTCGGTTGCTTGAGGTTTTCGTAATGGGCCACCGGCGTCAGGAAGTCTCGCGGGTTAGCCAGGCCGTTACTGCCGATCGGCCCCAGGTCCGGCAGACGCAGAGGGGCGCCATGGTTTTCGGCGATGTAGCCGCGGGCCTGCGGGTCGAGCAGTTCGACGCGGAATTTCAGCCCGCGAGGCAGGACGGCGATTTCCAGCGGTTCCAGCTCCAGCACGCCCAGTTCGGTGGCGATGCGCAGGCGACCCAGTTGCGGCACCAGCAGCAGTTCGCCATCGGCGTTGAAGAACACGCGTTCCATGGAACGGTTGGCGCGGTAGTTATAAATACTGATCCCGGACGGTTTTTCTGCGCCCGAGTTGGCGGCCATGCTCACCAGCCCGTCGATGAAATCGGTGGGCTCGGTCGGCATATCCAACGGATTCCAGCGCAGGCGATTGGGGGTCACTTCACCCAATGGGCCACCGGCCAGTTGCCGATCCAGTTTGACGAATGCCGGGTGATTGGCCGACGGCTGGATGCGGTACATCCAGGTCCGCCGTGCTTCGCTGCGAGTCATGGTGAACGCAGTGCCGGAGAACAATTCGGTGTACAAACCGTAAGGAGCTTTTTGCGGGGAGTTCTGGCCGACGGGCAGTGCGCCGGGCAACGCTTCGCTGCTGAATTCGTTGCCAAAGCCTGACTGATAAGCCAGCGCTGGCGCCGTTGAATCGAGGTTCATGGAGCCTCCTGAACGGGAGTTGGCAATGGCCTGTCACTCTGCTGAAGAGACCTTGGCACGCCTGGGTTATTTTTATCGTAATTCGATTACGCATAACGTAATTTGATTGGTATTGACCGTCAAGCTATAAAGACGCCCATTCGTCCCGGGATCACACCGCCTCATGACCAGCGAAAGCAACGGTAAACAGAAAGTCCGCTCGGCCGAGGTCGGCACCGACATCCTCAAGGCGCTTGCCGAGCTGTCGCCATCGACCTCGTTGTCGCGCCTGGCTGAACACGTGCAGATGCCGGCGAGCAAGGTTCACCGCTATCTACAGGCGCTGATCGCGAGCGGTTTTGCCGAGCAGAACCCCGCCACCAACCATTACGGCCTGGGCCGTGAGGCGCTTCGGGTCGGTCTGGCTGCTCTGAACAGTATGGACGTGCTGAAAGTCGCCGCCCTGCCCCTGGCCGAACTGCGCGACGATTTGAATGAGACCTGTTTTTTGGCGGTGTGGGGCAATCAGGGCGCGACGGTGGTACACATCGAACCGGCAGTGCGGGCAGTGACGGTGGTCACGCAATTGGGCTCGGTGCTGCCGTTGCTCAGCTCGTCGACCGGGCTGGTGTTCAGTGCCTATTTGCCCCACCGCGAAACCGATGAGTTGCGCGTTCTCGAAGTTCGCGCCGTCGACGTTCATCCGTTGGCCGATGAGCAGGCTTACACCACATTGTGCGAGCAGATCCGCGAACGCGGCTTGCACCATGTTCACGGCCTGCTGATGCCCGGCGTGGATGCGTTGTCGGCGCCAGTGTTCAATGCGGTTGGGCAGGTGGCCGCGGTGATGACCATCGTCGGCCCGGCCTCGTTGTTCCATGCCGATGAAAACGGCCCGGCGGCGCAGCGGTTGTTGGCGGCGACGCGGGCCGTGAGTTGGCGGATGGGGTATCAGGCTGATGATCTCAGTCGCTGAGCCAGACGCAAAACCAGCGGACCGTCATTAACGCTGGATAATGGTGGTTTTGCTGGTAGCGCTTTGAGGATCGTCGAGAACCTGCTGAATCACCTCCAGCACCCGTTCATGTAGTCGAGGCTGTCCTGTGGCTTGGGAGAAAAACCATTCCACGGTGTATACATCCCCCAATAATCCGATCAGATCTTTCTGTATTTTGGTGGGCTGCGAACCCACATATCCTGCCTTGCCCAACAGCGCCAACTCAATCAGCGCATCCCTGAAATGGATCAGGGCCTTGGCCCGATTGCCCTCCGAGTAAGCCTCGGCGCCTTGCACCAGATTCTTGGTCAGCAAGGCTGCGCTCAAGGCAATACTAACTGGCGGATAGACAATGCCGATGACGCTGACGGCTGTCAGGACGGCGTTGTACACCAGGCCGGTGATGATTTCTTCAAGGCTTTGTGTTTTCGCATCAACATCCGAAATGATCTTGTACACCACGTCGCTATAACAGTCGTACAGATCCGTGACCCGACTGTTGCGCTCCAGTTCCGGTGCCTCAGTGAAGTGGGCCAATTGTTCGAGATCGGTCAAATAAGCGCCCACGCCCGGCTGATACTTCTCGTGCACACGGTCGTAGAGGTAATCACCCAGACCACGGGTTTTCACCGCACTTACAAAGTCCTTGAATGGTCGTATCTCATAACCATCCGGAGCATCAGGCGTGAACAGGTATTGCTCGATCGTCCCGGCGATACGCAGCCTGAAAACAAATACCCCGACTACCAGGCGCTTCTTGAGATGGAGTTTAAACAGAGCACTGTGAGGTACATCGCCAGGTGCCTCGCCCACCGGCCAGGCTAGTTGCGGATGATCGAATGCCGCAATTACCTTTTTCAGCTCCTCGAAGTGTTTCCTCGTCAAACATCCGGTGAACAGCGCCTGCATCGCTGCCACGGTCATCTGACGTTTCATGATGCCCATGTAAATCTTGCGCTTGAAGATGCCTTCGGGATGGGAGCGATTAACATGAGTCGTGCGCAACATATCAATGTACTGCTCGCCCGCGCGCAACGTTCTCGACCAACCGGCGATATCGCGGATATCAAGTTTGTCGAGTGGCGGGTGATCTGTTGCCATCGTAAAACGCGGATACTTGTCCCGATCGGCGTTACCAGCGTAGAAGTGCGTTTCATCGGCAATCAACCGAGTCAGTGTCATCTGTTGTTCATGACTGATTTGCACGTAAATCCGATCAGGATCAATCGCGACTACGTCACCTCTGCCCAGCAGGATTTCTTCCACACGCTGCTTGATCAGTTGATGGCAAAAACGCTCATAGGTGATAAAGCCACCCTCGCGGACCTCAACGGTTTTGAGCGCCTTAAGCTCAGTGTTGATGCGCGTAAACGTCTGACGCAACTCATCGGATGCGGTGCGATAGTAATAGGGCGTTTGGCTTTCTTCCTGTGCCACCAGCCAGGCTCGATGATTGAAAACAACCGTATTTAGCACCTCGGGTCCTGTGTAAGGGGTTGGCACCGGCTGGATACCACGCCATAGATCAGGTCGTTGTGAGATCTTTTTCAGATAACCGGCGATCACTTCGCGATCCAGCGCATGGGATCGCCAGACCAGATAGGCTTGCCCCTCTGGCTTGGCCATCCAGCTGCAGATCTCGCCGTCAAGTTGCCTGAAACCCGGCAACTCATACCAGTCCTGTCCACCAGGCGAATCCGGTGCATACAGGAGCCAGTCATCCTGGCTGGGGCTGCGGCTTCCAATGGCAACCAGCTCCGCGAACGGTCGAGTGTTCCGAACGCCGTCACCCATGAGCGTCAATGGCGCCAGCGTCATGTTCGTATAGCCATTGACGGCAAGCTCGATCCGCTGAAGATTGGTGTCGTTGAGATGTCCGCGAAGCTTCGCGGTAAATGCACTCAGCAATAACTGATCCCGGGTGACATTTTTCATGGCGGCGAGCACAGCACTGCGCTCGTAAGCGGCGCGCAAATCCCGGCCATATGACGCACGGACGTCCCCGTTCCAGTTTTCCTCCAGCCATTGCTGATTCAATCCGATAGGAATGCCTTCGCCTTCAAGCGTGATACTTGCACGCCGACCTTTCTCGTGTAGGCCCCACAACAATAAATCTGTCAGAGAACGCTTGTCTTCCTGTCTGATTTTGCAGTCGGCCTCGTCGAACTCGTATTGGCTGATGGTCATAAGAGTGTCGGGATCAAGGCTGCTGTCAAATTCCAGCTGCAGAAACTGGCTGGCCAGGTTACGAGCATAAACCTGTACATTGATATGCCCTCTAAGTTGTCTTTCCAGATCGACCCTGTTTGCAATCAACTGCTGTTCCAGCCCCCCATAATGAAGTTGGTTGGTAATACTGACCTGCTCAAGCCATTGGGGACGATTCGCGGGGGGAATAGAGGTATTCATAATATTCATTTGTCACCCTTTCAAAAAATGGAGCGAGAAACTCGCCTAACCAAATTAATTCAGGGGCAGCTCAATATGAAAACATCCAAGTAATACCAGGCATTTACGACTTAAACCGCTTGTAACTTCACCCACAATATAAATATGAAGTAAACAATTATATATTCTCCGTATTCTGGATCAGTTCCACAGCCCTAACAATTTGGCCTTGGCCACCGCTTGCGTCCTGCGCTCAACCCGCAACTTCGCATGTATGCGTCGTGTGTGAGTTTTGACGGTATGTAATGAAATGAACAGCACCTCGGCAATCTCTTGATTGGAATGGCCCTGTGCAATCAGCTTGAGCACTTGTAGTTCACGCTGACTTAATGTGTCTGTTTCACCTGTCCGCATGCAAAGTTGATCAGAAGCTAGAAGAGTGGCTTGCTCATTGAGCAATAACGGCTGACGCTGGCGCAATTCACTTAACAACTGGCGAGTCTGATACCGCGCCACATTGCGTTCTCCTTCCTGCAATGCATCAATGGCCTTAGCAGTTTGCCCCTCAAGCCATAGCACTTCAGCCAGGGCCAGTTGCAGTTCGGTGGCGAGTGCCCACATTTCGCGCGCCTGTGCCTGCTCCATCAATGATTCGAGCTGTGCTGCGGCATCACTCGCATCGTGCTCCAACCGAACCTTGGCGAGAATCAGCAAATATTCGATGCGTGGGATCAGCTCCAGCGTGGCCGGTGGCGCCTGCTGTGCCTGCGGCCCGCGATAGTGATTGAGCACCCGGCTCAAAGCCTCGCACGCCAATTCGGCACGCCCCTGTTGCAACCAGAAATGACTACTGACTTGCAACAGCACCCCCCGGTAAACAGTTTCCGGAATCAGCCGCTGCTGCATCAGCCGTTCGGCATCGCGTAAGCGCACAAATGCCTGAGCATAATCGCCTTGATTAGCCGCCAGTTGTGCCAGGCCGAGAAACCCATAGAGCACACGCTTGTCATGGCTGCGCAGACAGTCGTCCAGCCCGCGCTGAAAGAGTTCGGCCGCCCTTTCCTCCTGCCCCATGCATAACGCCAGTCGTCCACGTCGCAGATCAATGCGTCCCAGCAAGGGTATAGGCCGGTCTGTCTGCTGGCAGAGCAGCTCGTACATATTGGTCAGTACACTTTCAGCCCGCACCGCCGCCCCCCGTTGCTCCAGCAATTGCGCATGATCGAGCTCCATCAAGCCCTCGAACACCAGCGAACCTTGCCCCCGCGCCAGGCACAGCGCCTCGCGGTTATGTGCATGTGCCACATCGAGTTCGCCCCTTAGCAAGGCCTGTTGCGTCAGACCGGACAAACACATCAGGCGCGCCGTCCAGCATTCGGGATCGAGCGCGCTCAACGCATCAAGGAAATGCGCGCGTGAAGTCTCCATTCGTCCCTGCAAATGCAGTAGCCAACCCTGCAGGGCCTGCCAGCGTGCAATCAGTTGACGCTGAAGCACCGCCGAGGGTTGAGGCGTGAAATGCGCCAAATGAGCAATGCAGGCAGTTGCCAGTTCGAAACGCCCGGCGAACAACAGCGCAGCGGTAATCAAGCCCACCAACTGCGGGCTCCCCAGCGTCAGTTCTTCGCCTTGCTGCTCATGCAAACGCAGCAACAGCACGACCATTTGCTCTTCGAACAAGTGCTCGAAACTGAAGTGCTGCAACAGGCTGACCGCCACTTCGTATTCCTCGGCGAGCAATGCCTGTTCGAAGGCCGATTTCCAGTCCTGTTCAGCACAGAACCACTGGCATGCACGCCGATGCCAAGAGCGTCCCGCCGGCCATTGCTCATCGCGCAACAACTGCGTGAACGGGGTGAAAATCTGCAGCCAGTCGCTGGAGTCCCCCCAAGGTTCGATAAAACAGCCCAGCGCTTGCAAGGTCCGCAAGTATTGAGCGCCCTCCCCGGCTCCGAACAGGTGATCGCACAGCCGGGCATTGAAGCGGGGCAAGTGGGCCAGCACGCGCCAGGCCTCGCTCAACTCAGGTGTCAGCGAGCTGAACAACTCATGCTCCAGGTAATCGAGCAAGGTGGCCGCCCGTCCCAGGGAGTTGTCCTGACGTGACCAGTCGCACTTGTGCAGCAATGCAATCCGTACACCGGCACACCAGCCGCCGGTGCGCTGGATAATCCGACTCGCCACCTTGCCGGTTTGCTCGGGTACCCAGGGCTGCAATATCTGCTCGACTTCACCTTGAGTGAAAGCCAGCGAAGCGTTCTCGCACTCGTACAACTCATCATCGAGCAGCAACCTTGGCCAGTTGCATTGCGGCCGGCGGCGGGCGCCCAGCCACCAGGTCAGCATCGGGCTGCTGATCGCCAGCATGCGATCCAGTAACTGATCCAGCTCCGGGTTCGGCAGACGGCAGTAGTCATCGAGAAACAGCCAGGCAGGCGTCTGCAATCGCGCCAGATCGCCCAGCAACCCGGTTTCATCCGATGAGGCCAGCCCCAACGTCTCTGCCAGACGCTGACGAAAATCCGCTGCGCTCCACGCCACGCCAGACAATGGCAACCAATGCACCCGGCATTGGGTTGGCGCCTGCAACAGGCATTCGGCGAGCAACGCGCTCTTACCACTGCCGGCGGGTGCGCAGAGTAATTTCACCCGGGCCGTCGAAGCCAATAACGGCTCGCTTAAACGAGCCCGCGACAGGTGATGAGAGGACAGGCGGGGCAGGAATCCAGAACGGTCCAGACACGGAGTCATGGCGGTCATTGCGGCGTGCCTTTTTATAATTGTCCGGCCACCGTAGCCTTCTGTAACCCGCTTGTTGAGAAGTATTCAGGACGCTGATTGGCGCCCATAAAAAAGGCGACCCGCAGGTCGCCTCTGGTGATGCCAATGTATCAAAACCCTTACCGAACGCCCTCGGCGCGCAGGGCCGATGGGGTGTAGTCCGCAGACTTGGCGTCGAAGCCGAATTCGAAGCTGTGCTTCTCTTCGTTCTTCATTCCCAAGGCAATGTATCGGCCGGCGATGATGTCGTAGAGCGCCTCCAGGGTGTAGGCCGGCGTCTGGTGATCGTAGTAATACTGGGCGTGACCTTCAGCCACTCGCCAGAGTTGACCGCGACCGTCGTAGTGATCCGCCAGCGCCACTTGCCAGCTGTCTTCGTCGAGGTACATATGGCGTTTGGCATAGATGTGCCGCTCGCTCGACTTGACCGTGCCGACCACTTCCCAGACCCGGTGCAACTCGTAACGGGTCAGGTCCTGATTGATGTGCCCGGCCTTCACCACGTCATCGTACTTGAGGCTCGGCGAGTCGAGTTTGTAGCTGTTGTAGGGGATGTACATTTCCTTTTTGCCGATCAGTTTCCAGTCGTAGCGATCCGGCGCACCGGAGAACATGTCGAAGTTATCCGACGTGCGCAGGCCGTCAGCGGCGGTGCCCGGCCCGTCGTAGGCCACTTGGGGCGCGCGTCGTACCCGACGCTGACCGGCGTTGTAGATCCACGCCAGACGCGGCTCTTTCACTTGGTCGAGGGTTTCATGCACCAGCAGCACGTTACCCGCCAAGCGTGCCGGCGCGGTCACCGACTGTTTGAAGAAAGTCAGCACGTTGGCGCCTTTTTCCGGGTCCAGGTCCTTCATCAATTGCGGTACGGCGATCTCTTCCTCGAAGCGGATCGGCGTGAAGCTGCCGTTGGTCTGCGGGGTCACCTGGGTAATGATGCGGCGCAGGTTGCCGCCGTGATAACGGGTGATGTGGTTCCACAGCACCTCGACGCCGTTCTTCGGAATCGGGAATGCGTAATAGCGATTGCCGGTGAAATTGGCCAGGCCGTTACCGTCGTTGATGCTGTTCACATTCAGCGCGCTGCGCTTGGCCGACTCGTAGATTTCCGCCGGTAGGCCCACGGTGCGATGGGTCGGGTAGACCGGGATCTTGTAGGTTTCCGGGTAGCGCTTGAACATCGCCACCTGGCCATCCGAAAGCTTGTCCTTGTACTTATCAACGGTTGCAGCAGTAATGGTGAACAACGGTTTTTCGCTGGCGAACGGGTCAGCCAGGAAGCCTTTGCTGTCGACCGCGCCGGCGTTTTTCGGGATGCCACCGGTCCAGGCCGGGATCGAGCCGTCGGCGTTGCCGGCCTTCTCGGCGCCCAACGGCGTGAGTGTGTTGCCAAGCTTGTTGGCTTCTTCCGGCGAGACCGCCGCCATCACGTTGGCGGCCAGCAGGCTCAGGGCCAGGGCGCCGCATTGCAGAATCATCTTGCGCATTAACATCATCCTTCTCAGCCAGATCAGAAGTTCACACCGAAGCTCAGCGCCAGGAAGTCACGGTCTTCCAGGACGTTGTAGTCACCGCCGAAGAAGTCGGTGTAACTGAGGCTCGCGGTATAGGTGTTGCGGTAATCGGCATCGACACCGACGCTGACCGCCTTGGCGCCTTCGTTGAATAGCCCGTTGGGACCGTAGCCGGCGACGTCATGGGACCAGGACAGGTTGGGTTTGAGGTTGATCCCGCCGATCACGTTGGCGTAATCGAGGATCGCCCGGGCGCGGTAGCCCCAGGAGGTAGAGGTGACGAAGCCGTCGGTATCGCCACCGAAACCGTACTGGCCGTAGACCGAATCACGGCCGTAACGCAGCTTGCTCCGCGACTCCAGACCACCGACTCGTACCACCGCGGCTTCACCGACCAGGGTTAGCCGTTGGGCGCCCAATACCTGGTCGAAAAAGTGCGTCAGGGTGCTTTGGACCTGGGTCACTTCCTTGCGGCGATAACCCGTGTTGTCGGCACCTGGCCGGGTCGCGACAGGCGATGCCGCGCCGCCGGCGATCGGGTTAAGCAATGCCAGAGTCAGGTCGTTGGTATTGACCTGCACCGGAGCGTTGGGCCGGTAGCTGATTTCGCCGGTCCAGGCAGTACCGGTGGGCAAAGTGGTGGAGAAGCTCGCACCGTACAGACGAATGTCTTCCGGGTATTCGAGGTAATACTGGCCGCGCCCGAGCATCACGCTTTGGGCCAGGCCCGAGCCGCTGCCCGGGGCCAGACGGTTGGCAATGCTGACCATGCCCGGCAGGCTGGCCAGTGTCGACAGCCCGGCGGTGGAGGTGCCAACGGTCGGTGTGCGACTGTGATAGTTCATGAAGTAGAGGCCGTATTCGGTGTCGTCACCGAGCCAACGCAAGGCGGTGCCCCACTGCCCTGAATCCCGGGCATCGCGGTCGCCGCCACGGGGCACGATGACGCCCTCACGGGTGACCTGGATAGGTTGGCCAAAGGCTGACGCCAGCGGCGCCAACGGGGCAATCGCCGGGCTGCCGACGGTATAACCGTTGTTGCAGCCGTCCGCCGCCACGTCGACGCCGAAGAAAGTGCCGCAGTTGTCGAGAACGGTCTGATCCCACTCCAGTTGGTAGAAACCTTCCACCGTGAGCTGATCGGTCAGGCCCTGGGAAGCGAACAGCATGTTCACCGGAATCAGGCCTTCCTTGATCTCCGCACCCGGACGACGGAATGCGGAAACGTCGACCGGGTTGATGCTGTTGATCGAGTTGCCGATGAAGGTACTTTCACCCCAGCTGACCACCTGCTTGCCGGCGCGCACGGTGCCCGGCAGATCGGCGATGGAATAGTTGTGATAGACGAATGCATCGAGGATCTGTGCGCCCGAAGACTTGGCGCCTTCTTTGCGACCGCTGTCGCTGATCTGTTTGAACTCGCGGTCTTCGTCCTTCAGCTCGAAGTCGTACCAGTACTTGCCACGGACGAACACGCCTGTGTCGCCGTATTTTAATTCCAGGTCGTGGATACCTTTGAAGATCTTGGAGAAGGTCTCGCCTTTCTTGAAGTTCAGGCGCCCGTCATCACCGGTCGAAGACTGGCCGGTACCGCCGTTGACGGTGCCCACCAGTGACTTGTCGGCATCGCGCATGCCCCAGCTCGCGCCGACGGACAACGAGGAATCGAACTGCCCCTCGATTTCGCCGATGTTGAATGAAACAGCCTGCGCCTGGGCACAGCAGCCCAAGGCCACCGCAGCGGCCAGCGCTTGCGGTTTGAAGATGGCGCGCATTGTTGTTTTTGTCATGCGTCTTCCCCGGTGAGTGACAGAAGGCCCCACCCTACTGCCGCACGCCGGGAGCGATAAGCGCACCAAGGAGGTATTCGCGTTGTCCCTCCAAAGGATGAATGCCCGCATGGGACGGGGGTTTGCGCGGGGTATGGATGGGCTGGATGGAGGGTTATCAGCGCAGCGCATGGGACGCGGGTTGAATAGGGTGTGTAGCAGCTGCCGAAGGCTGCGTTCGCTTGTAGCAGCTGCCGAGCTCGCGAGGCTGCGTTCGGCTGCGCAGCAGTCGTAAACCCTGAATCCACAGTGAGCCTGACAGAACACAGAGCCTGATTTTGCGACTGCTTCGCAGCCGAACGCAGCCTTCGGCAGCTGCTACAGGGGTCAGCCAGAGACTGTTGCCCAGCCTGCAACAGTGCATGTCTGGAATCGCTATTTTTCCTTTGCGCTCAAGCCCTTATTCTTGCCGGGCTTTCACGGCAAACGGCCTGAAAGCATGAAGCGACGGGGATGATGCCCCACCCCGTTGGCGACAGAATCCAGATGATTTGAAGCGTACTTTTTCAACTCATCGCCCCGTGTTCACTGACGTTGATTTATTGCTCCTTGATCCACGTCTTGCTTTGGCCGCTGCGTTTGCAGCGGCCTTTTTTATGGGCGGAAGCTTTTCAGGCGGGGAATCATCGGGGGTGAAGGCAGTGCTCAGAGCAAGCCAAGGCCAGTCAGTTAAATTTTCAAGAGAGGAACATCGTACCTGTGGCGAGGGAGCTTGCTCTCGTTCGGTTGCGCAGCAGCCGTCGCTTTTGGGACGGCTTCGCCGTCCAACGGGAGCATGCTCCCTCGCCACAATGGTTCTTCAACTTCCGGATCTCTGTTAACTGACTGGCATCAAGGCAAGCCCGGCAGATGTCGCGCAGTCAGATGGAATACTTCTGCAAGTTCTCCATCATTTCCTTCAGCGCCTCAATATTGTCCTTCGGATGCGCTGCCCCCTCAAAATCACAAATCTGCTGCCAATGCGCCGCGACATCTTCCGGCGAAAAACCAACCCGCGGATCAAACCCGGCGCCCAGGCTGCGCTCCCAGCGCACTTTGCCCATCCAGCCGCCACCCACTTCGAATAGCCCCGAAGTTTCCTGGCAATGTTCGCTGGCCAGGTACACCACCAGCGGGCTGACCAGTTCCGGTTTGAGTTGTTCGAACACGTGTGGCGGGATCAGGCCTTCGGTCATGCGGGTGCCGCCGGTCGGGGCGATGGCGTTGACCAGAATGTTGTTCTTGCGGCCTTCGATGGCGAGGGTGCGGGTCAGGCCATAGAGGCCGAGTTTGGCCATGCCGTAGTTGGACTGACCGAAGTTGCCGTAGATACCCGAGGTCGAGGCAGTGAAGATCACACGGCCATAGTTTTGCTCACGCATGTGCGGCCAGGCGGCGCGGGTGACCTTGTAGGCGCCTTCGACGTGGACGCGGTAAACCAGGTCCCAGTCGCTGTCGTCCATTTTGTGAAAGGTCTTGTCCCGCAGGATGCCGGCGTTGTTCACCACGACATCGACACGGCCAAAAGTGTCGAGTGCATGCTGGACGATTTTGTCACCGTCGGTGACGGAATCGTGGTTGGCTTCGGCGGTGCCGCCCGCTTCGCGAATTTCTGCGACCACACGATCGGCAGCCGATGCATTGGCGCCTTCGCCTTGAGCCGAACCGCCGAGATCATTGACCAGCACTTTGGCGCCCTGCTTTGCGAACAACAGCGCGTGCGCCCGCCCCAATCCACCGCCCGCACCGGTGACGATCACCACTTTATCTTCGAAGCGCACAGACTCATTCATGGGGAACTCCAGCAGGCCAAGGGACAAGGAGTGCGAGTGTCAGCCACAGCGATGCCGGTCACAATGAACACGGGGGCGGCTGAATGGTGCGCAATAAGGCAGCGGGATAGTCAGGAACAGGCCGCTTTGCGCGGAGGTGAAACCAGCCGATCGCGAAATTCCAGATAGTGCTTGAGTACCTGCGCCGGTGCTTCGATCTGCGGGTAATGGCCAATCTCAGGCAGCAGGACCGTATCCGGGGCGGGAATCAGTTGCCGATAGCGCGCCACCATGTGCCCGCCGGAAACCGGATCGACCTCGCCATCGATGACCCGTAGCGGCACCTCGCCACGCTGCATGGCGCTGACCCAACGCTCACGCTGGACACGGCGCTGCGGGATATAACTGATGAGTTTGTGCATGATCCGTTGCCCGTGATTGCTGCTGACCAGGCTCCAGAAATCATCCAGTTCGCTTTCGGTGGGCCGGGTCTGTGGGCCAAAGATCTGCTGGAAACTCTTCACCAGCGCGTCACGGCTAAAGGCTCGCCCGATCATCCAGCCGAAGGGGCTGAGCAGGAGTTTTTGCATCAATACCGGACGATGGGTTTCGGGAAACAGCCCGCCATTGAGGAACACGCAACTGGCGATATCAGCGCGCGTTTCATAGTGCCGGGCCAACAGTTCCTGGGCCACGCTGTCGCCATAATCGTGTGCCAAAATATGAACGGGCTGGTCAACGTTCAGATGCGCCAGTAAGGCCTGCTGCAAATCGGCCTGTTCCAGCAGGCTGTAGTCGTGGTTCACCGGTTTGGCCGAATCGCCGAAGCCGAGCATGTCGCAGGCAATTACCCGATAGCGCTGCGCCAGCGGCTGCCACAGGTAATGCCAGTCCCAACTGGCCGTTGGGAAGCCATGGATCAGTAACAGCGGCTCGCCTTGCCCCGCGGCCCAATAGCGCAGGGTCTGACCGCCGAATACGAACGTCTGGCCGCGCTTGCGCCAGACACATAGCGGAATCTCGGCGAGGGCCATTTAGAGTTTATAACCCGGGTCTTGTTTATCGAGTTTGCGCAGCAGCGCCGGCCAGGCCAGCGCGCCGCCCATCCCTTGAGCACTTTTGGTGACACCGGCGATCATCGCCTTGGCGCCTGCCAGAATCTGCGGTTCGATGGCGATCAGCTCCGCACCACCGTTCTGCGCCAGTACCTGAATTTCGCAGGCGCGCTGAAAGGTAAACATCATCAGGAACGTGTCGGCGATGGTGCCGCCACAGGTCAACAGGCCATGGTTGTGCAGCATCAGGAAATTGTTTTCGCCAAGATCGGCTTGCAGTCGCGCCTTCTCTTCATGGTTCAGCGCAACACCTTCATAAGCGTGATAAGCCAGGCTGGAAAGGACGAACAAGGACTGCTGACTGATCGGCAAGATGCCCTGCTTCTGTGCCGATACCGCCACCCCCGCCGCGGTGTGGGTGTGCAGTACACACACGACGTCATGACGGACTTCATGCACGGCGCTGTGGATGGTGTAACCCGCCGGGTTGATCTCGTAAGGGCTGTCCATCAGCTTGTTGCCGGCCTGATCGACCTTGACCAGGCTCGACGCGGTGATTTCATGGAACATCAGCCCGAACGGGTTGATCAGGAAGTCTTCAGTGCCCGGCACCTTGGCCGAAATGTGCGTGAAAATCAGATCGTCCCAGCCGTGCAAGGCGACCAGACGATAACAGGCGGCCAGATCGACGCGGGTCTGCCATTCGGCGGCACTGACTTTGTCTTTGATGCTGTGTGGCGATTGGACGGGGGCTACGCTCACGGCAAGGATTCTCTTTTTTATTTTTCTGGGTTTTTATTGTTTTTTGCTGCGTTACAGCAGTCTAGTCAGCCCCCGGACTTCGTGTAGTTGCATTGGCAGCCAGCTTGATGGCCGAGCGAGTCAGTGCGCGGGTGAATCTGGATCCATTGTCAAGGCACCCACGAACTTGTGGATGTTGCCTGACCCGCCGCTATCAAGAGCTGGCTCGCTCCCACAAGTCAGCCCCGCAAAACGCTGACCAGTTCTGCCAACCAAGGCTCGGCGTCGGTTTCCGGCGTTACGGTTTCGCTGGCGTCCAGGCGCAGCATTGGCAGGACTTCACGCACGCCCAGTTCGCCGAACAATTCACGCATTTGTTCGCCGCCGCCGCAGAACGTGTCGCCATAACTGGAATCGCCCAAACCGATCACCGCGCCCGGCAAACCACGCCAGGCCGCCGGCAACTGATCGCGGATGGCGAAATACAACGGCTGCAGATTGTCCGGCAACTCGCCCATGCCGGTGGTCGAGGTCACCGCCAAAAACGCTTCGGGGCCAAACGCCAGAACATCGGCGAGTGTCGCGCGGGGGTTGTGCCAGGTTTCAAAACCGGCGGCGTTCAAAATGCTTGCAGCGTGACGGGCGACTTCTTCAGCCGTGCCGTACACCGAGCCGGAAAGGATGGCGACTTTCATCAATCTGATCCTGAATCTAAATAAAAGTAGGAGATATTAACAGCACCGCCTTCATTGATCTTTTAGAATGCAGCGTATCAATCAATACGCAAAGGACTCTGCGATGATCAATGCCCAACTGCTGCAAATGGTGATCGACGCCTCCAACGACGGCATCGTGATTGCCGAAAAGGAAGGCGGACAGGACAACATCCTGATTTACGTAAACCCGGCATTCGAGCGCCTGACGGGTTATACCAGCGAAGAAATCCTCTACCAGGATTGCCGTTTTTTGCAGGCAGGAGACCGGGATCAGCCAGCCCTCGCCTTGATTCGCCAAGCGTTGGGCAGTGGCGGCTCCTGCCGGGAAATCCTCAGGAATTATCGCAAGGACGGCACGCCGTTCTGGAATGAACTGTCGCTTTCCACGGTAAAAAACCCGAACGACGGACAAACCTATTTCGTCGGGGTGCAGAAAGACGTCACGGTTCAGGTCAAGGCGCAGCAGCGAGTCGCGCAGCTGGAAGCGCAATTGGCCGAGGCACAGGCAGAAATTGTCGCACTCAAAACGACGAACGGCTCAAACCAATCTGCGAATTAGTGGTCACTTACTACAATCACCGATGACTTTGTAATTATTTCTTTCGAGCGAACCATGCAGCGCGACGCACTCTTGACCCAGGATGAGCTGGATTTTATCCAGAACATGCAGCACAACCCGCAACTCAATGTGCGGGATGCGACGTCGAGTCTGCTCGTCAACGGTGGCTCGCAGATTCGTGACTTGCTCACACGCCTGGCTGCTCATGAACAAGTCACTATCCAGGCCAGTTTCGAAAATCAGCAAATAACCTTCCCGCTGCACTTGGTGGAAGATGAGTTCCACGCCATGCATCTACGCCTCGGCGTCCCCAGCATCTATGAAGACGGGCCGATGGTTCGGCCATGGCGCCTGGTGCTCGAAGAGCCCGTAGCACTGGAAAATGCCAAGGGCCAACCCGGCACGATGTGGGTGCATGAAATATCGTTCAAAGGGGTTTTGCTGGAAGTTCGCAACAAGACCAAGGCGCCGAAGCATTTCGCGTTGTGGTTCAGCCCCTCAGGTTATGAGCGGATTGCGTTGCGCGGCACCTTCGAGCGTGAAACCGAGCAGGGTTTCTACGCCTACGAATTGAGCCAGAGTGACAAGGACGAAACCGAACGTCTGCGTCAGTACATCCTTCAGCAACATCGCCTGACCCATCCCGCATTGCATATCTGATTTTTCTGTCTATCTACGCTCAGGTATCCAGGTTTCCCGCCAGGAACTGCTTCAAGCGCTGGCGCATCAACACGCCCTCGTTTCCCAGACAACCGATCGACGATCCAGCCAGGCTCTCCTGCGCCAGGTCCGATGCCTCTCCGGCCAGCAACACCTGACAATCCAGGCTCATGGCCAAGCGCTTCAAACGTCTGGGCAGTTCAACCGCCGGCGCGTGGTTGGAAACCAGTATCAGTGCCTTGGGCCTGATCTTTTCGCAGACCAAAACCAATTCTTCGAAGGGCTGACCGATCGCCAACAACTGAATAGCCGAATCGATGCTGCTCAGATACAGCGCCGTGACCAACACGTCGAGTTCACGGCATTGATCGGCCAAGGCGCAGACAATCACTCGTCGCGGTTGCATGACTCGCACCAGCAACAGGCGTTGCAACACTCGAGATCGTAGAAAAGCATCCAGAAAAAGCCACTCGCTGATCTGACCGAACGCTTCATGGCGCTGTAGCAATAGCTTCCAGATCGGAATCAGAATGTCCTGAAACACCACCGTCAATGGGTAACTGGAAAAAATCTGACCGTAGACGTGTTCCAGTTGAACTTCGTCGAAAGCACTCACCGCAGCCTTGACCTGCTGCTGCCATTGGTCGTAGTCAGCTTGAACGAGTTCGTTGGGAATGACCTGCGCCAGCACCTTGAGCGGTTCGGTCTTGGCCAGTATCTTGCCGACCTTGCTGACTGCGACGCCGCGTTCTATCCAGCCGAGGATGCTACGAACACGCTCGATATCGGTCATCGAATACAAACGGTGCCCGCTTTCGGTGCGCGTGGGTTGTATCAAACCGTACCGCCGCTCCCATGCGCGTAGCGTGACCGGGTTGACCCCTGT
This sequence comes from Pseudomonas sp. GW822-FHT02E03, assembly GCF_058802325.1. Lineage (NCBI taxonomy): Bacteria > Pseudomonadati > Pseudomonadota > Gammaproteobacteria > Pseudomonadales > Pseudomonadaceae > Pseudomonas > Pseudomonas sp. GW822-FHT02E03. The sequence continues at coordinate 19,208 of NZ_JBXAOA010000004.1, forward strand.
CAGGCGCGCGACCTCACGAATCGGAAACAGCTCTTCTCGAATCAGGGAGGTGCTGGGGGGCAAGCCAGGTGCAAGGTCTGTCAACACAACCATGAGAATCTACGTCCATGTAATATTGAGACACATTCTAACGCTCCTGCCTCAGTGGTGATCAACACATTGTTGAACTAATTGGAACAGACGTTCCAGACAGAATCAGGAATAATTCTTGCTTGCCCCAAGGCGCAGCCCACCACCCCGGCGCTGTGTCTGGCGAAGCTCTTATCCGGAGCGACGCGTTTGCCCTACGGAGATACAAAATGTCTACCTCACCCGTCACCCTGATGGTTGCGCGCCGCGTCGCCGATGGGCGTTATCAGGACCTGATGGCCTGGTTGCGCGAAGGCGAACAACTGGCCACCGATTTCCCCGGTTACCTGGGCTCTGGCGTACTGGCTCCGCCGCCCAATGATGACGAGTTCCAGATTATCTTCCGCTTCGCCGACGAGCAGACCATGCACGCCTGGGAGCATTCCGCATCGCGCACTGCCTGGCTGGGGCGCGGCAGTGATCTGTTTGCCCACCCTTCGGAACATCGGGTCAGTGGCATCGATGGCTGGTTCGGTGCGGTCGGCCAACGTCCACCACGCTGGAAACAGGCCGTGGCCATCTGGCTGGCGTTCTTTCCGGTGTCCCTGTTGTTCAACTTTGTATTGGGGCCGCTGCTGGCTGAAACGGGTTTGCTGACCCGCGTGTTTGTCAGCACCCTGTGCCTGACGCCATTGATGGTGTATTTCTTCATTCCGCTGTCGACGCGCCTGCTGGCCGGGTGGCTGCATACCCCATCGGCACGTCCGTTGCCCGCCGAACCCACCCCCCAAAATCAATAACCCCCTGTAGGAGCGAGGCCATTGCAGGACGTAGGTGATCAACTCCCGTCGCTGGTATAGTTTTGCTCTTACCGCGACGCGAGCCGTTCATGACCTCTACCGCAGCCCCAATCCTCATCACCGGTGCCGGCCAGCGTGTCGGCCTGCACTGTGCGCAGCGTTTGCTCGAAGACGGCCATCCAGTCATTTTCAGCTATCGCAGCGAACGCCCTGGTGTGCAAACCCTGCGTGATCTGGGGGCGAGCGCGGTGTTTGCGGACTTTTCCAGCGAGGCCGGCATCCTTGCGTTCATCGGCGAACTGAAAAACCACACCGACAGTTTGCGGGCGGTTGTCCATAACGCTTCCGAATGGCTCGCCGAAACCCCGGGCACCGAAGCCGCGGCTTTCACCCGCATGTTCAGCGTGCATATGCTGGCGCCCTACCTGATCAACCTGCACTGTGCCGACCTGCTACGGCGTTCAAGTCCCGCCGACATCGTGCACATCAGCGATGATGTGACCCGCAGGGGCAGCAGCAAGCATATCGGCTACTGCGCCAGCAAAGCCGGGCTCGACAGCCTCACCCTGTCCTTTGCCGCGAAATACGCGCCCAGCATCAAGGTCAACGGTATCGCGCCAGCCCTGCTACTGTTCAATCCCGACGACGACGCGGCGTACCGCGCCAGGGTTCTGGCCAAATCGGCACTGGGCATCGAGCCCGGCAGCGAAGTGATCTACCAGAGCCTGCGTTATTTGCTCGACAACCCTTATGTCACCGGCACGACCCTGACCGTCAACGGCGGACGGCACGTCAAATAAGCCGCTCCCGCGAGGATGTCCCATGACGTTATTCCCGCCACACAACTCCTTGTCCCAGAGCTATCGCGAGATCCTGATCGGCCTGGGTGAGAACCCCGACCGCGAAGGACTGCAAGACACCCCGGTGCGCGCCGCCAAGGCGATGCAATACCTGTGTCATGGTTACGAACAAAGTGTCGAAGAAATCGTCAACGGCGCGCTGTTTGCCTCCGACAACGATGAAATGATCATCGTCGACAACATCGAGCTGTACTCGCTCTGTGAACATCACATGCTGCCCTTCATCGGCAAGGCTCATGTGGCTTATATTCCAACGGGCAAGGTGCTGGGCCTGTCGAAGATTGCGCGGCTTGTGGATATGTTCGCCCGCCGACTGCAAATCCAGGAAAACCTCACCCGGCAAATCGCCGACGCCGTGCAGCAAGTGACCGACGCCGCCGGTGTCGCGGTGGTCATCGAAGCCCAGCACATGTGCATGATGATGCGCGGCGTCGAAAAACAGAATTCGACCATGAACACCTCGGTGATGCTCGGCGCCTTCCGCGAGTCGAGTAATACCCGCCAGGAGTTCCTGCAATTGATTGGACGGAGCAAGTAGCAATGCCACAACTTCAACCAGGAATGGCACGCATCCGGGTCAAGGACCTGTGTTTGCGAACTTTCATAGGGATCAACGAGGACGAAATCCTCAACAAGCAGGATGTGCTGATCAATCTGACCATTCTGTACGCCGCCCAGGATGCAGTGCGTGACAACGATATCGATCACGCGCTGAATTACCGCACCATCACCAAGGCGATCATCGCCCACGTGGAGGGCAATCGCTTTGCCCTGCTCGAACGCCTGACCCAGGAATTGCTGGACCTGATCATGGTCAACGAGTCGGTGCTGTACGCCGAAGTCGAAGTCGACAAGCCCCATGCCTTGCGCTTTGCCGAGTCGGTATCGATAACGCTCGCGGCAAGCCGCTAGCTTCAAGCTTCAAGCGCCAAGCTGTAAACTCGAGCCACCGCAACCCATCTTGCAGCTCGAAGCTTGCCGCTTGCAGCTGTCTCGCAGAGACCTTTCATGAACGATCAACAACGCCTGGAACTTGAAGCCGCCGCCTTTCGCCGGCTGGTTGCCCACCTGGACAGCCGCAAGGACGTGCAGAACATCGACCTGATGAACCTCTCGGGTTTCTGCCGCAACTGCCTGTCCAAGTGGTATAAGGCCGCCGCCGACGAACGCCAGATCGACGTCAGCCTCGACGAAGCCCGCGAAGTGGTTTACGGCATGCCGTACGCCGAGTGGAAAGCCCAATACCAGCAAGAAGCCACCGCCGACCAGCAAGCGGCGTTCGCCAAAGGAAAACCCAATGAGTGATTTGAATACCCTGCGCGCCAGCCTCAAGAGCGGCGAACACGCTTTCGCCGATACCTTGGCGTTCATCGCTGCCGGTTACGACTATCAGCCCCAGTCGTTCAATAACGGTGGTGTGGAAAACGCCGCCGGGCAGAACGAAGGCTCGTGCAAGACCCTGGGTCTGGCATTGCTGGAAGGCTTGAGTGATGAAGAGGCGCTACTGGCGTTTGGCGAGCATTACCGCTCGGTGGTGGCCACGCCTGAAGGCAGCGACCATGGCAATATCCGCGCGTTGATCGCCCATGGTTTGGCCGGTGTGAAGTTCACTCAGCAGCCGCTGACTCGTCGCTGAACGCTTTTTGTAGGAGCGAGGCTTGCCCGCGAAGGCGATCCCAAGAACGCCATCGCCGGCAAGCCGTGCTCCTACAGGTATTAGCGGCACATCCCGACTTTTAATATTGACCCGGCAACTTTATTTCGTTTGCCGGGTACCTCTGCTCGCGGCTTAGATAAAAAGAAGCATCCCTTCTTCTGAGTCCGGTATCCATGAGCAGCGAAAACATCAGTCGGTCAATCAATATCGTTCATCCCGTCACACTCAGCCATGGCAAAAATGCCGAGGTCTGGGACACCGATGGCAAACGCTACATCGATTTCGTCGGTGGTATCGGCGTGCTGAATCTCGGCCACTGCCATCCGCGCATCGTCGAGGCCATTCGCGAGCAAGCCACCCGGCTGACCCACTACGCGTTCAACGCCGCCCCGCATGCGCCTTACCTCGAACTGATGGATCGCCTGACGGCGTTTATCCCGGTGGATTACCCGGTCAGCGGCATGCTTACCAACAGCGGTGCGGAAGCGGCGGAAAACGCCCTGAAGATCGTCCGTGGCGCCACCGGTCGCACGGCAGTCATCGCCTTCGACGGCGCCTTCCACGGTCGCACACTCGCCACCCTCAACCTCAACGGCAAAGTCGCGCCGTACAAGCAGAAAGTCGGTGTGCTACCGGGGCCGGTGTTTCACCTGCCCTTCCCCAGCAAAGACAATGACGTGACCTGCGCCGAGGCTCTGAAGGCGATGGATCGGCTGTTCAGCGTCGAGATCGACGTTGATGACGTGGCCTGTTTTATCGTCGAACCGGTACAGGGCGAAGCGGGTTTCCTGGCGATGGACGTGGAATTCGCCCAGGCGCTACGACGCTTCTGTGATGACAAAGGCATCCTGCTGATCGCCGATGAAATCCAGTCTGGCTTCGGCCGTACCGGCCAGCGGTTTGCGTTCTCGCGACTGGGCATCGAGCCGGATTTGATCCTGCTGGGCAAAAGCATTGCCGGCGGCGTGCCGCTGGGGGCGGTTGTCGGGCGCAAGTCGCTACTCGATAACTTGCCCAAAGGCGGATTGGGCGGCACCTATTCGGGCAATCCCATCGCCTGTGCGGCCGCGTTGGCGACCCTGGACGAAATGACTGACGCGCATCTGCACGCCTGGGGTGTGCAACAGGAAGAGGCGATTGTCAGCCGCTACGAATCCTGGCGAGCCCGCGAACTGTCACCGTATCTGGGCCGCTTGACCGGCGTGGGTGCCATGCGCGGCATCGAGCTGATCAACGCCGACGGCACACCGGCCTCGGCGCAACTCACACAGCTGCTGGCCCTCGCGCGCGACTCGGGCTTGCTGCTGATGCCTAGCGGCAAATCGCGGCACATCATTCGGCTGCTCGCGCCGTTGACCACTGAGGCCGCCGTGCTGGAGGAAGGGCTGGATATCCTTGAGGCGTGCCTGGCGAAGCTGACCTGAAGTAAAAATTCCCACGATCCCTGTGGGAGCGGGCTTGCCCGCGATAACGATTTATCTTTCAACCTTAGTGTCGACTGACCTACCGCCATCGCGGGCAAGCCCGCTCCCACAGGATTACTGCGTTACCGAAGGCATAAAAAAACCGGCCAAGGCCGGTTTTTTGCTTTCTACAGAATCAGAATCAAGCGTTCTGCAGATCGTCGAGGTAACGCTCGGCATCCAGTGCCGCCATGCAACCGGCGCCGGCCGAGGTGATGGCTTGACGGTAAACGTGGTCAGCCACGTCACCGGCGGCGAAGATGCCTTCGAGGTTGGTTGCAGTGGCGTTGCCGTCACGGCCGCCCTGCACAACCAGATAGCCGTCTTTCAACGTCAGCTGACCTTCGAACAACGAAGTGTTCGGGGTGTGGCCGATGGCGATGAACACGCCGTCGACTTTCAGCTCGTCGAAGCTGCCATCGTTGTTCTTCAGGCGAGCACCGGTCACGCCCATGTTGTCGCCCAGCACTTCGTCCAGGGTCGAGTTCAGCTTCAGGACAATCTTGCCTTCGGCAACCCGGGCATTGAGCTTGTCGATCAGGATCTTCTCGGCGCGGAATGTTTCGCGACGGTGGATCAAGGTGACAGTGCTGGCGATGTTGGCCAGGTACAAGGCTTCTTCCACAGCCGTATTACCACCACCCACCACAGCCACGGGCTTGTTGCGATAGAAGAAACCGTCGCAGGTGGCGCAGGCCGAAACGCCTTTGCCCATGAACGTTTCTTCCGACGGCAGGCCCAGGTAGCGGGCGCTGGCGCCGGTGGCGATGATCAGTGCGTCGCAGGTGTAAGTCGCGCTGTCGCCAATCAGGGTGTATGGCTTGGCGGCGAAGTCCACGGCATTGATGTGATCGAACACGATCTCGGTTTCAAAGCGCTCGGCGTGCTCTTTCATCCGCTCCATCAGCGCCGGGCCGGTCAAGCCGTGGACGTCGCCCGGCCAGTTGTCGACTTCGGTGGTGGTGGTCAGTTGACCGCCAGCCTGCATGCCAGTGATCAGCAGTGGCTTGAGGTTGGCACGGGCGGCATAGACCGCAGCGCTGTAACCGGCAGGGCCGGAACCGAGAATAATCACTCGCGAATGACGAACTTCAGACATGACCTGCTCCTGTTGACCGGGCCCGAAACACTGGGCGCGGAACGCCGGATTGCCGGCGGGAATAAAAAAGGACCGTTGAAAGCACTTGGGGAAGGCTTGGGCTCGACAGTCCTGTAAAAGAATGGGTGCAGCGTATCGAGGGGGCGAAGATTAAGGAAATACGGTTTAACAATCCAGCTCATAGGCGGTCTCTATCCCATTGCAGTGAATATATAGACGCCTTTGTTACAGTTAATGTCGATGCCGCTACCGCGCTTTCGCCTGTCAGGCAAAGCCGGTAAGGTCGGCGCGTTTCCCCTTTGCTCGGAGCACGTTATGCCCGCCCCCGTTCTGTCTGGCCCGCAATACCTGCGCGAGGGCCTCAAGCTGGTCCTGAGCCCAAGCCTGCGCTTGTTCGTGTTATTGCCGCTGGCCATCAACCTGGTGCTGTTCGTCGGATTGATCTATCTGGCTGGTCATCAGTTCAGTATGTGGGTCGATACGCTGATGCCGTCCCTGCCCGATTGGCTGAGCTTTCTGAGCTACATCCTCTGGCCGATTTTCGTCGTGTTGGTGGTGTTGATGGTGTTTTTCACCTTCACCATGCTCGCCAACATCATCGCCGCGCCGTTCAATGGCTTCCTCGCGGAGAAAGTCGAAGTGGTGGTGCGCGGCACCGACGACTTCCCGGCCTTCAGCTGGGGCGAACTGATCGCCATGATCCCGCGCACCCTGTCCCGGGAAATGCGCAAACTCGGCTACTTCCTGCCCAGGGCCATCGGGCTGTTCATCCTGTCGTTGATCCCGGTGGTCAACATCATCGCCGCGCCGCTGTGGCTGCTGTTCGGGGTGTGGATGATGGCGATCCAGTACATCGATTACCCGGCGGATAACCACAAGCTGGGCTGGAACGAAATGCTCGCCTGGCTGCGGCAGAAGCGCTGGCAGAGCCTCGGCTTCGGCGGGAGCGTGTATCTGGTGTTGCTGATTCCGGTGGTCAACATTCTGATGATGCCGGCGGCAGTGGCCGGTGCAACGCTGTTCTGGGTGCGTGAGCGTGGCGCGGAAAATCTGGTGGCAGAACGCCGCTGATCGCGTCACAAATCCATCATCCCACCGTCACAATGACGACATGGCCTCAGCCGACACTGAGGTCATGACGACAACTCTGCATATCACCCTGATCACCGAAACCTTCCCACCGGAAATCAACGGCGTTGCCAATACCCTTGGCCGCTTGTTCGATGGTTTGCGCGCACGCGGGCATCAGGTGGAGTTGGTGCGGCCACGCCAGGGTGGCGACCCACTTATCGGAAGCAACGATGAGTTGCTGTTGTGTCGAGGCTGGCCGCTGCCGGGTTACCCCGGCCTGCAATGGGGTCAGTCGTCGATGCACAAGCTGCTGCGGCGCTGGAAACGCCATCGCCCGGATGTGTTGTACATCGCCACGGAAGGACCGCTGGGGTTATCCGCATTGCGCGCGGCACGGCGTTTGGGGATTTCAGTGGTCAGTGGCTTTCATACCAATTTTCAACAGTACTCCAGCCAATACGGCTTCGGGCTGCTGACCCGCTTGCTGACTCACTACCTGCGCTGGTTTCACAATCGCTCGACCCTGACCCTGGTGCCCAGCGCCAGCCAGCGACTGGAGCTGGAACGCCGCCGTTTCGAGCGCCTGGCGCTGCTCTCTCGAGGCGTCGACAGCCAGTTGTTTCATCCGGCCAAACGGCTGAAATCGCTGCGCGAGCAATGGGGACTGGCCGAGGAAGATATTGCCTTGATCCACGTAGGACGCCTGGCGCCAGAGAAAAATCTTGGCTTGCTCAAGCGGTGTTTCGACACGCTGAAAATGACTTATCCACAGCGAAAAATGAAATTGATTGTGGTTGGTGATGGGCCGCAACGATCGATGCTGGAGAAGGAATTGCCCGAAGCGATTTTCTGCGGCTCACAACGCGGCGAAGCGTTGGCCAGTCACTATGCGTCGGGGGATGTGTTTCTGTTTCCAAGCCTGACCGAAACCTTCGGCAATGTGGTGCTTGAGGCATTGGCTTCGGGGCTGGGGGCGGTGGCGTACGATCAGGCTGCGGCGGCCCAGCATATTCGCCATGGCTACAACGGCGTACTGGCCATGCCCGGGGATGAAGAGGCGTTCTGCGATGCAGCTCGTTGGCTGCTGGAGGAGCGCGAAACCTTGCGTTGCGTGCGCCTTAATGCGCGCCAGCATGCGAGTCGTCAGGGGTGGGCGGCGATTATCGAGCAGTTTGAAGGACAGTTGCGGGGGGCTTGTGTTGGGGAGCAGGTGGTTCCTGATGCACAGACATTACCCTGAATCTTTGCTGACCTTGAGGCCATCATCGCGGGCAAGCCCGCTCCCACAGGATTTGTGTGTGGCGCAGAACACTGTGGGAGCGGGCTTGCCGCGATGGGGCCCTTCCAGACGCTACTTAAACCAACGTCATCAACGCCTCACGGCTGAACGGCAGGATGTCTTCTTCACGACCGTCACGCACTTTCTGCGCCCAGTCCGGATCCACCAGCAACGCACGCCCCACGGCCACCAGATCGAATTCATCGTTATTCAACCGCTCCAGCAGTTTTTCCAGGCTGGCCGGTTGGGCGATCTTGTCGGTGTTGACCATGAATTGCAGGAACTCGCCATCCAGGCCTACGCTGCCGACGGTGATGGTTGGCTTGCCGGTGAGTTTGCGGGTCCAGCCGGCCAGGTTCAGCTCGGAACCGTCGAACTCCGGCTCCCAGAAACGGCGTGTCGAGCAGTGGAAAATATCCACGCCAGCGTCGGACAACGGCTTGAGGAACTCACCCAACGCCTCTGGCGTCTGCACCAGGCGCGCGGTGTAATCCTGCTGCTTCCACTGCGAGAAACGGAAGATAATCGGGAAACCCTCACCGACCGCTGCACGCACCGCCTGAATCAGTTCGATGGCGAAGCGCGAACGGTTCGCCAGACTGCCACCGTATTCGTCAGTGCGCTGATTGCTGCCTTCCCAGAAGAACTGGTCTACCAGATAACCGTGGGCACCGTGGATTTCCACGCCGTCCATACCGATGCTCTGAGCATCCTTGGCGGCTTGGGCGAACGCGGCAATCACGTCCTGGATATCTTCCTTGGTCATTCCGTGAACCACGACCTGACCGTCCTTCAATTTTTCCGACGGACCGTAACCCGGCACGCTGGCGTCCGGCTCGGTGCCGATGCGGCGCACGCTGCCCACATGCCACAGTTGCGGAACGATTTTCCCGCCCTCGGCATGCACCGCATCGACGACTTTCTTCCAGCCGGCCAATGCCGCTTCACCATAGAAGTGCGGCACGTTCGGATAGCCGTTGGAGGCCTTGTGACCAACGGTGGTGCCTTCGGTGATGATCAGCCCAACCCCGGCAGCGGCGCGACGACGGTAGTACTCGATCACTTTGGAATTGGGCACGCCGCCCGGCGAAAACGAGCGGGTCATCGGCGCCATGACGACGCGGGTCGGCAACTCGAGAGCGCCTAGGTGAAAAGGCTTGAACAGGGCTTTGACGGGCATGGGACGCTCCATGGGACATAGACTTTATGACGGCGATAATATGGAGACTGCCAAGCCTTGAACAGCACTATTGATTTAAGTGATTAAGGATCAAAAGACAGAAAACATTGTAGGAGCGAGCGGTGCGGCGATCCGACTTGCCCGCGAAGGCGTCATATCATTCAACATTGATATCGACTGATATGACGCTTTCGCGGGCAAGCCTCGCTCCCACACAGAGGGGATGTCAGCTCAACGCTTTTTCGATTGCCTGGATGACAGCATGATCATCCGGCGCCGTACGCGGCGAGAACCGCGCCAGCACGCGACCGTCCTTGCCCAGCAGGAATTTCTCGAAGTTCCAGGTGATGTCCCCGGGAAATTCGGCACCCTCGCCCGCCAACAGACGGTACAACTGATGACGCTCATGGCCGTTGACTTCCAGCTTGCTGGACAACGGAAAGGTCACGCCATAGTTGAGGCTGCAGAATGCCTGGATCTCCTGCTCGGTACCCGGCTCCTGCCCGGCAAACTGGTTGCACGGTAAGCCCAGCACACTGAAGCCTTTGTCCTTGTATTGCTGGTAGAGGTTTTCCAGCGCCGCGTACTGTGGGGTCAAACCACATTTGGAGGCAACGTTGACCACCAGCACGACACGCCCCTTGAAGGGCGCCAAAGGTAGCTCCTGACCATCCAGGGCTGTCAGTTTAAGGTCGTGAAAAGCACTCATGACGAACTCCAAATTCCAGTGTTCTTCTCAAAACAGCCACTTGGCGGTGCCACCAGGGACAGCCGCGGACTAAAAAAGGCGCCCCTCGGGCGCCTCTCCAGCTCTCGAAAGCTTAGCGCAGAAAATCAGTGGTGATGGCCACCTTCGCCATGGACGTGACCATGAGCGATTTCTTCCTGGCTGGCGTCACGGATGTCGATGATCTTGACCTGGAAATTCAGGCGCTGACCGGCCAACGGGTGGTTGCCGTCGACAGTGACATCGTCGCCGTCCAGATCGCGAATGGTGACGATCTGCATCTGGCCGTCCGGAGCGGATGCGTGGAACTGCATGCCCACTTCCAGCTCGTCGACGCCTTCGAACATGCTGCGGCTCAAAGTGCTGACCAGTTCGGCAGCGTATTCGCCGTAGGCATCTTCAGGTTCTACAGCGACAGTCAGCTCGTCACCGACTGCTTTGCCTTCCAGAGCCTTTTCCAGGCCCGGGATGATGTTACCTGCGCCTTGCAGGTAGACCAGCGGCGCGCCGCCGGCGGAGCTGTCGATGACCTCACCAGCGTCGTTGGTCAGGGTATAGTCGATGGAGACAGCCTTATTGGCGGCGATCAGCATGGGGCGAGACCTTTTGCATAAGAAAGATGAATGTCCAAGTTTAGCGAAGCAATCGCCCGAAAGCGAACACAACCCGGACAGACGGGGTGCGGCAAAGGGCTCGACGGTCACAGGCTTCCATCAGGATGAAGACGGACACTGGGTAGCCGAGCTTTCCTGCGGCCATACCCAACACCTGCGGCACCAGCCGCCGTGGCAATCCCGGGCCTGGGTGCTGGACCCTTCGTTGCGTAATGAAAAAATAGGCCAGCCCTTTGATTGCGGATGGTGCGCACAAGGCTCGGTTAGCGATAACCTTGACGACTGAATTTCGGTAGAACGCCAGCCATAGGCGCTCACCATTGCCATGCACCCTTAGAGAATCCGCATGCAAACTTTTTTTATCGCGCCCACCGATTTTGGTGTGGGTCTGACCTCCATCAGCCTCGGGCTGGTGCGTACGCTTGAGCGGGCCGGTCTCAAAGTCGGCTTTTTCAAACCGATTGCCCAGCCGCACCCGGGCGATACGGGCCCTGAACGCTCCACCGAACTGGTGGCCCGCACCCACGGTTTGAAACCGCCTCAGCCACTGGGCCTGGCCCACGTTGAGCGGATGCTCGGCGACGGTCAGCTGGACGAACTGCTCGAAGAAATCATCACCCTTTATCAGCAAGCCGCTGTCGGCAAGGACGTGCTGATCGTCGAAGGCATGGTCCCGACCCGCAGCGCCAGTTACGCCGCGCGGGTCAACCTGCATTTGGCCAAGAGCCTGGACGCCGATGTGATTCTGGTCTCGGCACCGGAAAACGAAGTGCTGACTGAATTGTCCGGCCGGGTGGAGTTGCAGGCGCAATTGTTCGGCGGGCCGAAAGACCCGAAAGTCCTGGGCGTGATCCTCAACAAGGTCAAGACCGACGAAAGCATGGACGCCTTCGCCTCGCGCCTGAAGGAACACTCGCCGTTGCTGCGCAGTGGCGACTTCCGCCTGCTCGGCTGCATTCCGTATCAACCGGAACTGAACGCACCGCGCACCCGCGACGTGGCCGACCTGATGGGCGCTCAGGTGCTCAATGCCGGCGACTACGAAACCCGGCGCATGACCAAAATCATTATCTGCGCCCGTACCATGCGTAATACCGTGGAGCTGCTCAAGCCCGGTGTGCTGGTGGTAACCCCCGGCGATCGCGACGACATCATCCTCGCCGTCAGCCTCGCGGCGATGAACGGCGTGCCTCTGGCCGGCCTGTTGCTGACCAGCGACACCCTGCCCGACCCGCGCATCATGGATTTGTGCCGTGGCGCCTTGCAGGCTGGCCTGCCGGTGTTGTCGGTCAGCACCGGCTCCTACGAAACTGCCAACCAGTTGAACGGTTTGAACAAGGAAATCCCGATCGACGACCGCGAACGTGCGGAGATCATCACCGATTTCGTCGCCAGCCACCTCGACGCCAACTGGCTGCACCAGCGCTGCGGCACGCCACGGGAAATGCGCCTGTCGCCAGCGGTGTTCCGCTACCAGCTGATCCAGCGCGCCCAGGCCGCCAACAAGCGCATCGTGTTGCCCGAAGGCAGCGAGCCGCTGACCGTGCAGGCCGCGGCGATCTGTCAGGCGCGCGGCATTGCCCGTTGCGTGTTGCTGGCCAAACCGGCGGACGTCGAAGCCGTGGCCCGCGCCCAAGGCATCGAGTTGCCGCCGGGGCTGGAAATCCTCGACCCGGACCTGATCCGCGAGCGTTACGTCGAGCCGATGGTTGCGCTGCGCAAGACTAAAAGCCTCAACGCGCCGATGGCCGAACAACAACTGGAAGACACCGTGGTGATCGGCACCATGATGCTGGCGCTGGATGAAGTCGACGGGCTGGTGTCCGGGGTCATTCACTCCACCGCCAACACCATCCGCCCGGCCCTGCAACTGATCAAGACCGCGCCGGGCTGCACGCTGGTGTCTTCAGTGTTCTTCATGCTCTTCCCCGAGGAAGTGCTGGTCTACGGCGACTGCGTGATGAACCCGCACCCGAGCGCCAGCGAACTGGCTGAGATCGCCTTGCAAAGCGCCGATTCGGCCGCGGCGTTCGGCATCACTCCACGTGTGGCGATGATCAGCTATTCCAGCGGTGAGTCGGCCAGCGGTGAAGAAGTCGAGAAGGTTCGCGAGGCCACATTGCTCGCCCACGAACAGCAAAACTCGCTGCTGATCGACGGCCCGTTGCAGTACGACGCCGCCGCCAACGAAACCGTGGCCCGACAATTGGCGCCGAACAGTCAGGTCGCCGGTCGTGCCACGGTGTTCGTGTTCCCCGACTTGAACACCGGCAACACCACCCACAAAGCCGTGCAGCGCAGCGCCGACTGCGTCAGCCTCGGGCCGATGCTGCAAGGCCTGCGCAAACCGGTGAATGACCTGCCGCGCGGCGCGCAGGTCGACGACATCGTCTACACCATCGCGTTGACCGCGATTCAAGCTGCCAACCGACCTATGGATGTTTAAATGCTGGATTTTCTACCTGCACCCGTGCGCGGCGTGATCGCCTCGCTTTTGTTGGCGCTGAACACGATTGTCTGCTGCACGCCGCTGTTCGTGGTGGCGATCTTCAAACTGCTGCTGCCCTTCCCCGCCGCCCAGCGTTTCACCGACTGGCTAATGGGCCATATCCACGAAACCTGGATCAGCAACAACAAGGCCTGGATGGACCTGCTCGGGCACACGCGCTGGCAGCTCAGCGGGCTGGAAGGTCTGGACTATCAGCACTCGTACCTGATCACCAGCAACCACCAGAGCTGGGTCGACATCATGGTGTTGCAGTACGTGCTGAACCGGAAGATTCGCCCGCTGAAGTTCTTCCTCAAACAGCAATTGATCTGGGTACCGGTGATTGGCCTGGCGTGGTGGGCGCTGGGCTTTCCGTTCATGAAGCGTTACTCCAAGGCCTATCTGGAGAAGCACCCGGAGAAGAAAGGCAAAGACCTGGAAACCACCCGCAAGACCTGCGACAAGTTCCGCAACAACCCGGTGGGGATTTTCAACTTCGTCGAAGGCACGCGCTTCACCGAGGGCAAGCACGTACAGCAGAGCTCACCGTTCCGCTACCTGCTCAAGCCGAAAGCGGGTGGCATTGCCTTCGTGCTGGATGCCATGGGCGACCAGCTGGAAGCCATCGTCAATGTGACCATTCACTATCCGGCCGGGCGTCCGGGTTACTGGAATTTGCTCTGTGGGAACGTGAAGGATGTGGTGGTGCACTTTCAGGAACTGAAGATTCCACCGCAGTTCGTCGGCAAGAACTACGACCAGGACGGTGTGTATCGGCTCGAGTTTCAGGGTTGGATCAATCAGTTGTGGAATGACAAGGATGCGTTGCTGGGGCAGATGCATCGGGAGTACACCGCCAAGGTTTGAGGTGCCTGTACCGGCGCCATCGCGGGCAAGCCCGCTCCCACAGTGGTTCTGTGTGGAATGCAAATTTTGTGTTCACTAGAGATCCCTGTGGGAGCGGGCTTGCCCGCGATGGCAATCTCGAGAACACAAAAAAACCCGCAGACGATCACTCATCTGCGGGTTTTTTATTTGCAGCTAACGCTTAGATCGCGCCACGTTTACGCAGCAGATCCAGCACTTGCTTGACGCTTTCTTCCAGCGACAGCGACTGGGTGTCGATCACCAGATCGGCATTCAGCGGCACGTCGTATGGGAAGGATTCGCCCGGGATGTTGTCGCCACCCGCCGCGTACAGACCTTGCGGATCACGCTCGGCACAGACCGTCGGAGAGGCCTGGACGTAGACCGTCAGCAGACGCTCCTTGCCGATCAGTTCCCGGGCCTGCTCACGACCTTCTGCACTCGGCGCAACGAAGGCTGCCAGGGTCAACAGACCGGCTTCGTTGAACTGACGCGCAACGTGCGCTGCGCGACGCCAGTTTTCGGTACGCCCGGCGCGATCCTGTGGCAGACCTTTGTTCAGGTCGTGACGCAGGTTCTGGCCATCGAGTACAAACACCGCACGGCCCAGGTCGAACAGCTTGCGTTCAACCGCGTAGGCCAGGGTGCTTTTGCCCGCGCCCGACAGGCCGCTGAACAACACGGTGGCCGGTTGCTGGCCGAAGCGCAGAGCACGTTCTTCGGTAGCCACGTGAGCTAGTTTGCCGTGGTGGGTGCTGGTGCCATGGCTCAACGGCTGGGCGATGATCATGCCGGCCGCGACTGTACCGTTGGTCAGTCGATCGATGACGATGAACGAACCGGTGGTGCGGTTGCTGTCGTAACCGTCCAGCGCGATGGCCGCGTCGAGGCTGATCTTGACCCGACCGATCTCGTTCAGCTGCAGCGAGCTGGCGGGACCTTCGGCCAGGGTGTTCACGTCCACGCGATTGACGATGCTGGTGATCGAACCCGGCACGTAAGTCGTGGCGCGCTTGATGTCGTATTTCTTGCCCGGCAGCATCGGCTCTTCGGCCATCCACACCAGCATGGCGTCGAAGGCGTCAGTCACTTGCGGCTGGTTGTCGGCATGCACCAGCAAGTCGCCGCGGGAGATGTCGATTTCGTCTTCCATGGTCAGCGTCACGGCTTGACCGGGACCTGCATGCTCCAGCTCACCTTCGAAGGTGACAATGGATTTCACGCGGCTGCTCTTGCCCGACGGCAACACAACGACTTCATCGCCCTTGTGCACGATGCCGCTGGCCAGGGTGCCGGCGAAACCACGGAAGTTCAGGTTCGGACGGTTGACGTACTGCACCGGGAAACGCAGGTCGGTGTAGTTGCGGTCGCTGGCGATTTCGACGGTTTCGAGGATTTCCATCAGCGACTGGCCGGTGTACCACGGCGAGCGCTCGGACTTGTTCACTACGTTGTCGCCCTTGAGAGCGGACATCGGCACGAACGCCATGGTGGTCGGCTTGAACGCGATGCCTTCGGCGAACTTCAGGTAATCGGCCTTGATCGACTCGAACACGCTTTCGTCGAAGCCGTTGAGGTCCATCTTGTTGATGGCGACAACGATGTGCTTGATGCCCAGCAACGAGGCGATAAAGCTGTGACGACGGGTCTGGGTCTGCACGCCGTAACGGGCGTCGACCAGGATGATCGCCAGGTCACAGGTGGAGGCACCGGTGGCCATGTTGCGGGTGTACTGCTCATGGCCGGGGGTATCGGCGATGATGAATTTGCGCTTGGCGGTGGAGAAATAGCGGTAGGCGACATCAATGGTGATGCCCTGCTCACGCTCGGCCTGCAAGCCGTCGACCAGCAATGCCAGGTCGATGTCTTCACCGGTAGTGCCGACTTTTTTCGAGTCGCGGGTAATGGCTTCCAGGTGATCTTCGTAGATCATCTTGGAGTCGTGCAGCAGGCGCCCGATCAGGGTGCTCTTGCCGTCGTCGACGTTGCCACAGGTAAGAAAGCGCAGCATTTCCTTGCGTTCGTGCTGGCCCAGATAGGCGAGGATGTCCTCGCTGATCAAATCAGATGCGTGCGACATGACAACCCCTTAGAAATAACCCTGACGTTTCTTTTCTTCCATCGAACCGGCGCCATCGTGATCGATGACTCGGCCCTGGCGTTCGGAAGTTCGCGTCAGGAGCATTTCCTGAATGATGTCGGTCAGGCTGGTGGCCTCGGACTCGACCGCACCGGTCAACGGGTAGTCGCCCAGCGTACGGAAACGGACCTTCTTCTTGACGATGCGCGCCTTGTCTTCGTCGCTCAGGTGATTGAGCAGGCGCTCGTCGTCGATCATGATCCAGGTGCCATTCATCTCGATGACGTCGCGCTCGGCTGCGAAATACAGCGGCACGATCGGGATGCCTTCGAGGTAGATGTACTGCCAGATGTCCAGCTCGGTCCAGTTCGACAACGGGAATACGCGGATCGATTCGCCCTTGTTGACCTTGCCGTTGTAGACGTTCCACAACTCGGGACGCTGGTTTTTCGGGTCCCAGCGGTGCTTGGTGTCACGGAAGGAATACACGCGCTCTTTGGCACGGGATTTCTCTTCGTCGCGACGGGCGCCACCGAATGCGGCATCGAAGCCGTACTTGTCGAGGGCCTGCTTGAGGCCTTCGGTCTTCATGATGTCGGTGTGCTTGGCACTGCCGTGGGTGAGTGGGTTGATACCCTGCGCAACACCCTCGGGATTCACGTGCACCAGCAGGTCCAGGCCGAGCTCTTCGACCATGCGGTCGCGGAACGCGTACATTTCCTTGAACTTCCACTGGGTGTCGACGTGCATCACCGGAAACGGAAGTTTGCCCGGGAAGAATGCCTTGCGTGCCAGGTGCAGCATCACGGCGGAGTCTTTACCGACGGAGTACAGCATCACCGGGTTATCGAACTCGGCGGCGACCTCGCGGATGATGTGGATGCTTTCGGCCTCCAGCTGTTTCAGATGCGTCAGTTTGTCGACCATGGCTACTCACGAAAACGATCTTATGGACGGCCTGCGGGCCGTGTTCGAGCGGGGAATCCTAGCACAGCGCCCTCTTCTAATCAGGACGCCGGCTAGATCGAAAGGGTATATGAATATACCCCCTCGTTTGGGCACGCAAGACGCATGTGGGAGCGGGCTTGCTCGCGAATGCGGACTCACATTCAACATGGATGTCGACCGACACACCGCTTTCGCGAGCAAGCCCGCTCCCACATTTTGATCAGCGGTGGAGGTCAGATAGGGTTCGGGCAATCGATGAAGATGTGCTCGAGGGCGAAACGTCGCGCCAGGTAATCGCCCAAAGCCTGCACACCATAACGCTCGGTGGCGTGATGGCCGGCGGCGATGAAGCTGATGTCGTTTTCCCGGGCGCTGTGAAACGTCTGCTCGGAGGCCTCGCCGCTGAGGTACAGATCAACGCCCGCCAACACCGCCTGATCAATGTACCCCTGGCCGCCACCGGTGCACCAGCCGACCCGACGAATCATCTCGCTGCCTTCGATCAGCAATGGCTCGCGCCCCATGACTTCCTGCACGCGACGGGCGAAATCGCGAGGGGTCATCGGTTCGTTCAACGAGCCGACCAGACCAACGATTTTCAGATTGTCCGGATCCAGCGGGCCTTCGACGGTGATGTCCAGTTGCCGGGCAAGCTGCACGTTATTCCCGACTTCCGGGTGCAGATCCAGCGGCAAGTGATAGGACAGCAGGCTGATATCGTGCTTGAGCAAGGTTTTCAACCGGCGCTGCTTCATGCCGGTGATGCACGGGTTTTCGCCTTTCCAGAAATAGCCGTGATGCACCAGCACCAGATCGGCCTGGGCTTCCACCGCCGCGTCCAGCAACGCCTGGCTGGCGGTAACACCGCTGACGATGCGCATCACTTGCGGCCGGCCTTCGACCTGCAAACCATTGGGGCAGTAATCGGCAATCTTTGCACTTGCCAGGTAGCGGTCGGCTTCTTCGACCAGGGTGCTCAGGGCAACGGCCATAAAAGACTCCTAAATATCCCGTTCAGAGGCACGTGCGGCCTCGTATAATGCGCGACATTATGGGCGGTCTCACACCGCCTGCAACCTCTGTAGGACTTGCTTAATGCTCAAGGCGCTGCGTTTTTCCGGCTGGCCGCTGTTGGCCGGCGTGCTTATCGCTCTATTGATTATGCAGCGTTATCCGGAGTGGGTCGGGCTACCGAGCCTGGACGTCAATTTGCAACAAGCCCCGCAAACCCTCGGTCTGCAGCAGGGGCCGGTGTCCTATGCCGACGCGGTGACCACGGCCGCGCCGTCGGTGGTCAACCTGTACACCACCAAAGTGGTCAACAAGCCCAGCCATCCGCTGTTCGAAGACCCTCAGTTCCGCCGCTTCTTCGGCGACAACTCGCCCAAGCAGAAGCGCATGGAGTCGAGCCTCGGTTCGGGCGTGATCATGAGCCCGGAAGGTTATCTGCTGACCAACAACCACGTGACCAGCGGTGCCGACCAGATCGTGGTGGCACTCAAGGATGGCCGTGAAACCCTGGCCCGGGTTATCGGCAGCGACCCGGAAACCGACCTCGCGGTACTGAAGATTGACCTGAAAAACCTGCCGTCGATCACCGTCGGCCGTTCCGACAATATCCGCATTGGCGACGTGGCCCTGGCCATCGGCAACCCCTTCGGCGTCGGCCAGACCGTGACCATGGGCATCATCAGCGCCACCGGGCGCAATCAGTTGGGGCTGAACAACTACGAAGACTTCATCCAGACCGATGCCGCGATCAACCCTGGCAACTCCGGCGGTGCACTGGTGGACGCCAACGGCAACCTGACCGGCATCAACACGGCGATCTTCTCCAAGTCTGGCGGTTCTCAGGGCATCGGCTTCGCGATCCCGGTCAAACTGGCGATGGAAGTGATGAAGTCGATCATCGAACACGGCCAGGTGATTCGCGGCTGGCTCGGCATCGAAGTGCAACCGTTGAGTCAGGAACTGGCGGAATCGTTTGGTCTGTCCGGGCGTCCGGGGATTGTGGTCGCGGGGATTTTCCGTGACGGCCCGGCGCAAAAGGCCGGCCTGCAACTGGGCGATGTGATCCTCAGCATCGACGGTGAACCGGCCGGCGACGGTCGCCGTTCGATGAACCAGGTGGCACGGATCAAGCCGACCGATAAGGTCACCATTCAGGTGATGCGCAACGGTAAAGAGCTCAAGCTCACGGCAGAAATCGGTCTGCGTCCGCCACCCGCGCCGATCAAGGAAAAAGAAGGCGAATAAGCGGTAGGAGCTGCCGAAGGCTGCGATCTTTTTGCACCCTCAGCAGCTCCATAACTCCGAATCCGTTAACAGCAGACATTCTCATTAGGCATGTTATATTGTTTCAATATTACTATTGGAACAACATAACATGTCGTCTCGAACAATGGCTTCCCTCGCAGGCCTGGCCCTCGGTTTGCTGGGGGATCCGGTCTTCGCCGAAGAATCGTAAACCGTTGAACTGGACGCCATCAGCGTCACCTCCGACTACGAATCCCCCACCGGCCCGGTCAAGGGTTACCGCGCCACGCGCTCCTCCAGCGCAACCAAAACCGACACCGCCCTTCGTGATATTGCGCAATCGATCAGTGTGATTCCCGTCAGTGTGCTCAAGGACCTGGGCAGCACCAGCGTCGAACGCGCGCTGGAATTTGCCGGCGGGGTATCGAAACAGAACAACTTCGGCGGCCTGACGCTTTACGAATACAGCGTGCGCGGCTTCACCACTTCGGAGTTCTACAAGGACGGTTTCAGCGCCAACCGCGGCTATCCAAGCACGCCGGACGTAGCCAACATCGAACGCATCGAAGTGCTCAAAGGCCCGGCCGCCAGCCTCTATGGTCGTGGCGATCCGGGCGGCACGGTGAACATCGTCACCAAGAAACCCCAGCCCGAAGCCTTCACCACACTGCAAACCAGCGCCGGCAGCTGGGATCGCTATCGCACCGCCGTGGACGTCAATACGCCGCTGGATGATGAGGGCAACGTTCTCTCCCGGGTGAACCTGGCTGTCGAGGACAACCACAGCTTCCGCGATCACGTCGACAATCAGCGTGTGTTTGTTGCGCCCTCCTTCAGCTGGCAACTGAACCCGGACACCAGCCTGTTGGTGGAAAGCGAATTCGTCCGTCACAGCTCGACCTTCGATCGCGGTATCGTCGCGCCAAACAATAAATGGAGCGGTGTCTCCCGTTCGACCTTCCTTGGCGAACCCAACGATGGTGACATCGACAACCACAACAATCTGCTGCAAGCCGCCCTCGAACATCAGCTCAACGACCGCTGGAAACTGCGCCTCGCCAGCCATTACAAAGAAGGCAAACTCTGGGGCTTCGCCTCCGAAAGTCGTCCCTTGAACGCCGACGGCCACACCATCAACCGTCGCTATCGCGAGCGCGACACCAACTGGCATGACAGCATCACCCAACTCGAACTGCGTGGTTTGTTCGACATCGGCAGCTGGCAACACGAACTGCTGATCGGCAGCGAATACGAGAATTTCCGCAAGAACGAACGGGTCACGACCATTGCCGGCGGCCCGTACGCCATCGATATCTATCGACCGATCTACGGCCAGCCGAAACCCAATGGCGCACGCTCCGGGACCGACTTCTTCGAGCACGTCGAAAGCAAGGCGCTGAACCTTCAGGACCAGATCGTCTTCACCGACAAACTGCGCGGCATGCTCGGTGCGCGCTTCGAGCATTTCGAACAAAGCATCGACGATCACAGCCGCAACGCCACCAGCCGCCAGCGCCACGATGCCCTGACCCAGCGGGCCGGCCTGCTCTACCAGATGACGCCCGAAGTGGGCTTGTTCGCCAACGTCTCCACCTCATTCAAACCGAACAACGGCCTGGATGCCGCCGGCAAATCGTTCGACCCGGAAGAAGGCGTCGGTTATGAAGTCGGGATCAAGAGCGAGCTATTCGACGACCGCTTGAGCACCACCCTCGCCGCCTTCCATATCGAAAAGGAAAACGTCCTGGCGCTCGATCCGAGCACCGATTCCAGCCGCGCCATGGGCAAGGCCCGCAGCCAGGGGGTCGATTTACAAGTCACCGGGCAAGTGACCGACGCCGTGCGAGTAATCGGCGCTTTCGCGTACATCGACGCCGAAGTCACCCAAGGCGACAAGGTCATTCCAACCGGTAGCCGAATTCTTGGCGTGGCCAAACGCAGCGGCAGTCTGCTGGGCGTTTATGAATTCCAGGACGGTCATTTGCGCGGTTCGGACCTTGGCGCAGCGTTCACCTATGTCGGCGATCGCTCGGGTGAAGCCGGCAGCGATTTCGAACTTCCGGCCTACCACACCGTCGACCTGCTGGCCCATTACAAGGCCAGCGAAAACGTCACCGTGGGCTTGAACCTGAACAATCTTTTCGACGAGAAATACTTCGAGCGCTCCTACAGCAACTACTGGGTCAACCCCGGTGAGCCGCGCAATTTCACCGTCAGCCTGACACTCAACCTGTAAAAGGACGTCCACCATGCAACACCTAAAATCCCTGGCGCTACTCAGTCTGTTGTGTGCCGGCCAAGTCTCGGCCCACGGTCTCTGGACCGAAGAACGTCGCGGCAACATCGAAGTCATCTACGGCCACGGTGCCGAAGACAACGCCTTCAAGGCACAGAAAATCAGCGGCGCGTGGGCCTATGACGTCGCCGGAAAAATGATCCCGGTGAACGTGCAACGGCTGGCCGACCACGCCCGCCTGCAGCCGTTGAAACCACCGGCGGTGATGGCCGTGGCGCTGAACAATGGCATGTGGTCGCAGACGGCGGATAAGAAATGGATCAACGAAGGACGCAGCAAAGTGCCGGGGGCCATTGAGTCGACCCAGACTTTCAAATACAGCCTGGCGATCTACCAGCCGGGGGCGAAGCTGCCGAAGCTCGATCAGATGAAACTGCTGATTCTGCCGGAGGTTGATCCGCTTACCGTGGGGCCGGGCAAGTCGTTGCCGGTTCGAGTGCTGCTGGACGGTAAGCCGGCGGCGGGCGTGAAGTTGGTGGGCGACTATCGCAGCGCGCCGGATACGTTAAGCACCGAGACCGATGCAGAGGGTCGGGCGCAAGTATTGGTGCGTAATGAAGGGTTGAATGTGATTGCGGCGCAGATGGAGATTCCGCTGAAGGACAACCCGGATGTCGCGACGCGCGGGCTGTTCACGTCGCTGACCTTCCTTGGCGAAGCGCATCACGAGTAACCCCCGAATGATCGTTCCCACGCTCTGCGTGGGAATGCCGCCATGGACGCTCTGCGTCCACTGTGACGCGGAGCGTCACGGGATGCATTCCCACGCGGAGCATGGGAATGATCAGTCTGGGGGTTTTACAGGTCGCCGAGGCCGTCGATCAGCGCCTGATTCTGCTCCGGCGTACCGATGGAAATCCGCAGGAACTGGGCAATCCGCTCCTGCTTGAAGTGCCGAACGATTACGCCCCGTTCGCGCAACTTCGCCGCCAGCCCTGCCGCATCGTGCTTCGGGTGACGGGCGAAAATGAAGTTCGCCGCCGACGGCAACACCTCAAACCCCTTTGCCTCCAGCTGCGCGACCACCTTTTCGCGACTGTCGATGACCAACCGGCAGGTCTTGTCGAAATACTCGCGATCCTCGAACGCCGCCGCAGCCCCCACAATCGCCAGACGATCCAGCGGGTAGGAGTTGAAGCTGTTCTTGATCCGCTCCAGCGCCTCGATCAAGTCCGGATGCCCCACCGCCAGACCAACCCGCAGGCCCGCCAGTGAACGGGACTTGGACAGGGTCTGAGTCACCAGCAGGTTCGGATAACGGTCCACCAACGTAATCGCCGTTTCACCACCGAAATCGATGTAGGCCTCATCCACCACGACCACCGAATCCGGACTGGCCTTGAGGATTTGCTCAACCGCGTCCAGCGCCAGCAGGCAACCGGTCGGTGCGTTCGGGTTGGGGAAAATGATCCCGCCGTTCGGCTTGGCGTAGTCCGCCGGGTTGATCTGGAATTGCTCATCCAGCGGCACCGCGTCGAATGCGATGCCGTACAACCCGCAGTAAACCGGGTAGAAGCTGTAGCTGATGTCCGGGAATAGCAGCGGCTGATCGTGTTGCAGCAAACCGTGGAAAATGTGCGCCAGGACTTCATCGGAACCGTTGCCGAGGAACACCTGATTGCCCTGCACGCCGTAGTACTTGGCAACAGCCTGCTTGAGCAGATCGCTGTTCGGGTCCGGGTACAGACGCAGGTTATCGTTCAGTTCGGTCTGCATCGCGGCCAAGGCTTTGGGCGATGGACCGTACGGGTTTTCGTTGGTGTTGAGCTTCACCAGTTTTGCCAGCTTCGGCTGCTCGCCCGGCACGTAAGGCACCAGACTCTTGACGAAGGGACTCCAGAATTTACTCATGTTCAGTTGCCCTTCTTATCGTCAACGATACGGTATTCGGCGCTGCGGGCGTGAGCGGTCAGCGACTCGCCACGGGCCAGCACGGAAGCCGTTTTGCCCAGTTCGGAGGCACCCTGCTCGGAGCAGAAGATGATCGACGAACGTTTCTGGAAGTCATAAACACCCAGTGGCGAAGAGAAGCGCGCGGTGCCGGACGTTGGCAGCACGTGGTTCGGGCCAGCGCAGTAGTCGCCCAGCGCTTCGGAGGTGTGGCGGCCCATGAAGATCGCGCCGGCGTGGCGGATCTGCGGCAACCAGGCCTGCGGATCGGCAACCGACAACTCCAGGTGCTCTGGCGCAATGCGGTTGGCTACTTCGATGGCTTGTTCCATGTCGCGAACCTTGATCAGCGCACCCCGACCATTGATCGAGGTTTCGATGATCTCGGCGCGCTCCATGGTCGGCAGCAATTTGGCGATGCTGGCGGCGACTTTGTCGAGGAACTCGGCGTCCGGGCTGACCAGAATCGCCTGGGCGTCTTCGTCGTGCTCGGCCTGGGAGAACAGGTCCATGGCAATCCAGTCCGGATCGGTCTGACCGTCACACACCACGAGGATCTCGGAGGGGCCGGCGATCATGTCGATGCCGACCTGACCGAACACGTGGCGCTTGGCGGTGGCGACATAGATGTTGCCAGGGCCGACCACTTTGTCGACCTTCGGCACGCTTTCGGTGCCGTAAGCCAGCGCCGCAACTGCCTGGGCGCCGCCGATGGTGAACACCCGGTCAACGCCGGCAATGCAGGCCGCGGCCAGCACCAGTTCGTTGATCTCGCCTCGCGGAGTCGGCACGACCATGACCACTTCGCTCACGCCTGCCACCTTGGCCGGAATCGCGTTCATCAGCACCGAAGACGGGTACGACGCCTTGCCGCCCGGCACATACAGACCGGCGCGATCCAGCGGCGTGACTTTCTGGCCCAGCACCGTGCCATCGGCTTCGGTGTAGCTCCAGGAATCCTGCTTCTGCTTTTCGTGGTAGCTGCGCACGCGAGTCGCGGCTTTTTCCAAGGCTTCACGCTGAGGCGCGGTGATGCGGGTCAGGGCCAGTTCCAGGCGTTCACGCGGCAGGATCAAATCTGCCATGGAGGCGACTTGCAGGCCGTCGAACTTCTGGGTGAATTCCACCAGCGCCGCGTCGCCGCGTTCGCGCACAGCCTTGATGATGTCCAGCACCCGCTGATTGACCGAGTCGTCAGACACACTTTCCCAGCTCAGCAGATGATCCAGATGATGTGCGAAATCCGGGTCAGCAGCGTTGAGTCGGCGAATTGCAGTCGGTGCGGTCATAGCGAGAGCCTCATAGGAATGGCAAAAACTCAGGCGCCCTAACTTAGCAGTCGTTTCCGCTTGGGCACCTGAGAATTCTGGCTATGAGGCGGATAGACGGGCGCGACTCAAGGTCGCGCGGGTGAATCAGCCGCGGTGTCGAGACTCCACTGCCTTGCGCAGGGTGTCGATCAACGCCTGGATTCGGGCGTGCTGCATTTTCATCGAAGCTTTGTTGACGATCAGCCGGGAGCTGATGTCGGCAATGAAATCCTGGGGCTCCAGGCCATTGGCACGCAGAGTGTTACCGGTGTCGACCACGTCGATGATCTTGTCCGCCAGACCGATCAGCGGCGCCAGCTCCATCGAGCCGTAGAGCTTGATGATGTCGACCTGACGGCCCTGCTCGGCGTAGTAACGCTTGGCGACGTTGACGAATTTGGTCGCCACCCGCAGACGCCCCTTGGGCTCGACATCGCCGACACGGCCGGCGGTCATCAGCTTGCAGAGGGCAATTCGCAGATCCAGAGGCTCATACAGACCCTGGCCGCCATATTCCATCAGCACATCTTTACCGGCGACGCCCAGGTCGGCGGCACCATGCTCGACATAAGTCGGCACATCGGTGGCGCGCACGATCAGCAAGCGCACATCGGCCTGGGTCGTGGGGATGATCAGCTTGCGGCTCTTGTCCGGATTCTCGGTCGGCACGATACCCGCTTCAGCCAGAAGCGGCAGGGTGTCGTCAAGGATGCGGCCCTTGGACAGTGCGATGGTCAACATGGGAAACGTCAGTCCTTATCAAGGTACTCATGCCCGGTCGCAAACGGCGCCGGACATACATCGAGGCCGTTACCAGCCCCGACTTGAACAAAATCAACGGGCGCGTCCTTGCGCCCATGCAGCAGAAACTAGCCCGGTACGCGGCGGATCTTCGCGCCGAGCATCTGCAGTTTCTCTTCGATGCACTCGTAACCACGGTCGATGTGGTAGATGCGGTCGATCAGTGTATCGCCTTCGGCGATCAGCGCCGAGATCACCAGGCTGGCCGAAGCACGCAGGTCGGTGGCCATTACTGGCGCGCCCTTGAGCTTCTCGATACCGGTGACGATGGCGGTGTTGCCTTCGACCTGGATGTGAGCGCCCATGCGGTGCAGTTCGTAAACGTGCATGAAGCGGTTTTCGAAGATCGTCTCGATCACCGCACCAGTGCCTTCGGCAATGGCGTTGAGGGAGATGAACTGCGCTTGCATGTCGGTCGGGAACGCCGGGTATGGAGCGGTCCGCACGTTAACGGCTTTTGGCCGCTTGCCGTGCATGTTCAGCTCGATCCAGTCTTCGCCGCAGGTGATTTCAGCACCCGATTCGCGAAGTTTTTCCAGAACGGCTTCGAGGATGGTCGGATCAGTGTCCTTGACCTTCACACGACCGCCGGTCACCGCCGCCGCCACCAGGTAGGTGCCGGTTTCGATACGGTCAGGCATCACTTTGTAAGTGGTGGTGTGCAGACGCTCGACGCCATCGATGGTGATGGTGTCAGTACCGGCGCCGGAAACCTTCGCGCCCATGGCGTTCAGGAAGTTCGCCAGGTCGACGACTTCAGGCTCGCGAGCGGCGTTTGCCAGCACGCTGCGGCCCTTGGCCAGAGCGGCTGCCATCATGATGTTCTCGGTACCGGTCACGCTGACGGTGTCGAAGAAGAAGTGCGCACCGCGCAGGCCGCCTTCAGGGGCCTTGGCCTTGATGTAGCCACCTTCGACGTCGATGACCGCGCCCATGGCTTCGAGGCCACGGATGTGCAGGTCGACCGGGCGCGAACCGATGGCGCAACCGCCAGGCAGTGCGACTTCGGCTTCACCGAAACGGGCAACCATCGGGCCCAGCACCAGGATCGAGGCACGCATGGTTTTCACCAGTTCGTACGGCGCGATCAGGGTCTTGATGGTGCGCGGGTCGATTTCGACGCTGAGCTTCTCGTCGATCACCGGCTCGATGCCCATGCGACCGAACAGCTCGATCATGGTGGTGATGTCGTGCAGGTGCGGCAGGTTGGCCACGGTCACCGGGCCATCGCACAGCAGGGTTGCAGCCAGGATCGGCAGGGCAGAGTTCTTTGCCCCGGAGATGCGGATTTCGCCATCAAGACGAGCACCGCCAGTAATAATCAATTTATCCATAAGAATCTCGACGCCCTTGGGCTCAGGTGCGCTCGGCCCAGGCCGCGCTGCTGAAAAATTTCATAGTGACCGCATGGATGCTGCCATCGGCGATCCACGGGTTCAAATGGGCATAGATGCTTTGCTGACGCTTGACCGGGCTCAGTGCCGCCAGTTCATCGCTAATCACGTTCAGCTGAAAGTTGCAGCCTTCGCCTTCAACTTCTACCTGAATTCCTGGCAGCTTTCCTTCAAGGAAGCTCTTCACTTCTACGGCCTGCATGCTCAACCTCAATCGGCGCCCTGTGCGCGCGGGTCGGACATCATACAAAAAAGCCCCGCGCCTGCGAACCCCGCATTCACAGGACTCTGACGGGGGGCTTCTTTATAGATGCGGTTCAGGGGTGCGCCAACAGCTCGGTCAATTCGCTGACCTGAGCGATTTCACGCATATCGTCGGGCATCGCGCGAATGCTCAGGGCCTTGCCGGCCGCCCGGGCATCGCGCATGAAGCACAGCAACAGCGACAAGCCGACGCTGCTGGACTTATCCACCGCTGAGCAATCAACCACCAGCGCAGCCGCGTTACTGGACTTGATCAGCGCCTGCCCCTGCTTGCGCAGGTTCGGGCCTGTCCGGTAATCCAGCACGCCACTGAGCAGCAGTTCGCCGGATTCGCTCATGCGAATGGCCGACTCACTCATTGGGTTTGCTTCTCGGTAGATTGTTCGGTGGCTTCCTTGGCTTTGGCGACTTCCCCGGCCCAACCGTTGATGGTCTTGTCCAGATCGTTGCCATTGCGCTGCATCGCATCAGCAAACTGATCGCGGAACAGCTTGCCAATGTTGATGCCGTTGATGATCACGTTGCGCAGCTTCCACTCGCCGTTGATCTTCTCGAGTGTATAAGACACAGGATAGATCGCGCCGCTGCTACTCTTGACCGTCATGCCAACGCTGGTACGGTCGCCTGACTCATCCTTGGCAGGATCGACGACGATGCCCTGGTTGTCGTACTCAAGCAAAGCATTGCCATAGAACTGGAACAGGCCTTTTTTGAAGTTCTCGACAAACTTCTGCATCTGCTCGGGCGTGGCCTTGCGTGAATACTTGACCGTCATGATGCTCTTGGAAATGCCTTCGGCATCCACCACAGGCCCGACGATGGTATTCAGCGCCGTATAAAAGTCCTGCGGGTCCTGCTTGTACTTTTCTTTGTTGGCAGCAAGATCCGCCAACAACCGGGTGGTGGTGTCCTGTACCAGATCGTGCGCGGAAGGCGCCGCCACGGCGTTAGCCATCAACGGCAAAGCCGCGAGTATTACCAACAGGCCACGTCGCAAGATAGAGATCATTCAAAAGCTCCTCATTTGGCGTCTTTGCTAACGGTATTGAGCAGGAATTTACCGATCAGGTCCTCGAGCACCAGCGACGACTGCGTGTCGTGGATGGTTCCCCCTTCCTTGAGCAGGGTTTCTTCCCCGCCCACGCTGATACCGATGTATTTCTCACCCAACAGGCCAGCGGTCAGGATAGATGCAGTGGAGTCGGTCGGCAGATTATCTACGCGCTTTTCCAGTTGCATGGTCACCCGACCGGTGAAGCTGTCGCGATCCAGATCGATTGCGGTGACTTTGCCGATGGTGACACCGGCCATGGTCACTTTAGCTCTGACCGTCAAACCGGCGATATTGTCGAAATACGCATAAAGTTTATAAGTATCGGTGCTCGCCGTCGGAGCCAGGCCACTGACCCGCAGCGCAAGCAACAGCAAAGCCAGGATGCCAGCCAGCAAGAAAAGGCCGACACCGATTTCCAGGGTGCGGTTTTGCATCAGAAATCTCCAAACATCAAGGCGGTCAAGATAAAGTCCAGGCCAAGTACAGCCAAAGAGGCATACACCACGGTCTTGGTAGTGGCACGACTGATCCCCTCGGAAGTGGGCTCGCAGTCATAGCCTTGGAATACGGCGATCCAGGTCACGACGAAGGCAAAAACGATGCTTTTGATAATACCGTTGAGCACATCGTCGACAAACGTCACGCTGTTCTGCATGTTCGACCAGTAGGAGCCTTCATAGACACCCAGCCAGTCGACGGCCACCCACGAACCGCCCCAGATACCCACCACGCTGAAAATTGTCGTCAGTACCGGCAAGGAAATGAAACCGGCCCACAGGCGCGGGGCAATGATGTACTTGAGCGGGTCGACCCCGATCATTTCCAGGCTGGACAATTGCTCGGTGGACTTCATGTTGCCAATTTCGGCGGTCAGCGCCGACCCTGCGCGCCCGGCGAACAGCAAGGCCGTGACCACCGGCCCCAGTTCACGCAGCAGCGTCAACGCGACCATCTGCCCGACGGCCTGTTCCGAACCGTAGCTGGACAGAATATTGAACCCCTGCAGGGCCAGCACCATGCCGATGAACACCCCGGAGACCACGATGATCACCAGGGACATCACGCCCACCGAATGCAGTTGCTTGACCAGCAAGCCGAAACCGCCGCCGATGCCGCCACGACCGAGCAAGGCATGGAACAGGAACAACGCCGAACGCCCGAACACCGCCATCACATCGATGCCGGCATGACCGAAACGGCGCACCCTTTCAATTAGTGTGATCTTGCGCATCAACGCTTCCCCAGAAGATCTGCGCGGTAATCCGGCGCTGGAAAGTGGTATGCGACCGGGCCGTCGGGTTCGCCAGTCAAGAATTGACGAATACGTGGCTCATCCGATTTCATCAGATCCTTGGGAGTGCCTTGCCCCAACACTTGCCCGTCGCCCACCACGATGAGGTGGTCGGCGATGCTCGCGGTCTCGGCCAGGTCGTGGGAAACCACAATGCTGGTGATGTTCAGCGCATCGTTGAGCAGGCGGATCAAGCGCACCAGCACGCCCATGGCGATCGGGTCCTGGCCGACGAAAGGCTCGTCGTACATCAGGATTCGCGGATCGAGAGCAATTGCCCGGGCCAGCGCGACGCGACGTTTCATGCCGCCAGACAATTCGTCAGGCATCAGGTCGATGGCGCCACGCAAGCCAACAGCCTGCAATTTGAGCAGGACAATGTCGCGGATCATTTCTTCCGGCAGCGCTGTATGAACACGTAGCGGAAAAGCGACGTTCTCGAACACATCAAGGTCGGTAAACAACGCACCGCTCTGAAACAGCACACCCATGTGCTTGCGCGCATCGAACAGATCGTTGCGCGACAGTGTTGGCAGGTTCTGGCCATTGACCCAGACTTCGCCGCTGGTGGGGCGCAACTGTGCGCCGATCAGCCGCAACAGCGTGGTCTTGCCACACCCGGAAGGTCCCATGATGCCGGTAACCTTGCCGCGCGGGATGCGGATATCGATGTTATTGAAAATGCTGCGCGTACCGCGCTTGAAGGTCAGTCCCTTCAGCTCGACCGCGTAGGCGTTATCGGCACTCATCTAAACTCCTTGCGATGCAGCCTCTCACTCGGACGCCTGGCTTTCTGGCGAAAGCACATACCTCCCCGGGCAGGCCGAACTGGCGGCGAACTATATCACTGCAAAGCTCAAGCGCCCAAGGCCCAAGCCGGGCATGTTCAGCAACATGACCGCCCGAAATCATCCATTTAGAGAGGATTCGGTAACAAGGAATGACAAACCGCGACGAACTAGCGTGAGGGTTTTGATCATTACCGTTATAATCGCCGCCTTTTCATCAGGCTATTCGATTTCCGACATGAACCAATCCAGCGACCTGATTCAATCCGCACAACGTACCATCCGTTTGGAACTGGAAGCCGTACAAGGCTTGCTACCCCATATCAATGCGGATTTCGTACGTGCGTGCGAGATGATTCTGGCCAGCAAAGGCCGCGTAGTCGTGGTCGGCATGGGCAAATCGGGGCACATCGGCAACAAGATTGCCGCCACCCTGGCCAGCACCGGCACCACAGCGTTCTTCGTGCATCCGGCCGAGGCCAGCCATGGCGACATGGGCATGATCACCCGTGATGACATCATTCTGGCGCTGTCGAACTCCGGCTCCACCAACGAGATCGTCACCTTGCTGCCGCTGATCAAACGCCAGGGCATTCAAATGATCAGCCTGACCGGCAACCCCGAGTCGCCGCTGGCCAAGGCGGCGGAAGTCAACCTCAATGCAAGCGTTGAGCACGAAGCCTGCCCGCTGAACCTGGCGCCCACCTCGTCGACCACCGCAGCACTGGTCATGGGTGATGCTCTCGCCGTTGCGTTGCTTGAAGCTCGCGGCTTTACCGCTGAAGATTTCGCTTTTTCCCACCCGGGCGGCGCCCTTGGCCGCCGCTTGTTGCTGAAAGTGGAAAACGTCATGCATGCCGGCACCGAATTGCCGCAAGTGATGTGCGGTACGCTGCTCAAGGATGCCTTGATGGAAATGACCCGTAAGGGATTGGGCATGACCGTTGTACTGAGTACGGATGGAAAACTCGCCGGGATCTTCACCGACGGCGACCTGCGCCGCACGCTGGACCGCACCATCGATATCCACAGCACGACCATTGATGAAGTGATGACCGCCCACGGCAAGACCGCCCGCGCCGAGATGCTCGCCGCCGAGGCCCTGAAAATCATGGAAGACCACAAGATCAACGCACTGGTAGTGGTCGACAGCGAAGACCGTCCGGTCGGCGCCTTGAACATGCACGATTTGCTGCGTGCGGGAGTAATGTAATGAGCACGGACCTGCTGCAACGCGGCAAACAGATCAAACTGGCGGTGTTCGACGTCGATGGCGTGCTGACCGACGGGCGCCTGTACTTCCTCGAAGACGGTAGCGAATTCAAGACGTTCAACACCCTCGACGGCCAGGGCATCAAGATGTTGATGGCCGCAGGCGTGCAGACCGCTATCATCAGTGGCCGCAAGACCCCGGTGGTTGAACGGCGCGCGAAGAACCTCGGCATTCCGCACCTTTATCAGGGTCGCGAAGACAAACTGGTGGTGCTCGACGAACTTCTTGGCCAGCTCAACCTGAGCTATGAACAAGTGGCCTACCTGGGCGACGACCTGCCGGACCTGCCGGTGATTCGCCGCGTAGGCCTTGGCATGGCAGTGGCCAACGCCGCCAGTTTCGTGCGCGAACACGCCCACGGCATCACCCAGGCCCGCGGTGGCGAGGGGGCCGCTCGCGAATTCTGCGAATTGATCCTGCGCGCCCAGGGCCGCCTCGATGCGGCCAACGCCGCATACCTGTGAGCCCATCATGCTGAGCAAGAAAATTCGTAACATCCTGGTGTTCGGTTGCATCGCCGCGATTTTTGCAGCGGTCGGCTACTGGAACATCAGCCCGGAGCGTTTCCTCGACAAGCCGGTGGTGAAGGTCGATGAAACCGCGATCGACTATTACGCCATCAACGCCCACAGCGTGCAGTACTTGCCCGACGGCAAACTGCAATACGAGATGACGTCGGACAAGGTCGAACACGTGAAAGCGAGCGAGGTGACGTTGCTGACCAATCCGGACCTGAACATGTTCCGTGGCACCGAATTCCCCTGGCACGTCCAGAGCGAGCGCGGCGAAGTCAACCCGGACGGCACTCAGGTCGAGCTGATTGACTCGGTACGTATCACGCGTTTCGACGAAAAAAACCGTAAAACCCTGATTACCACCACCCGTATGACAGTGTTCCCGCAGCAGCAATATGCGCAGACCGATCAACCCGTTAGAATCGACGGCGCTGGCGGTGTATCGACAGGCAACGGAATGAAAGCGTACCTGAAAGAAAGCAGGATACACCTGCTATCGAACGTAAGAGGACAGTATGAGGCTCGTTAAAACTCTCCCTATTTTGCTCAGTCTGGGCGCAGCACTGGGAAGCGTGAGCGCCTGGGCTCTGCCGAACGATCAAGAGCAGCCTATCCGCATTCAGGCCGACGATGCCCAACTGGACGACAAGAACGGCGTTGCCACCTATAAGGGCGATGTGATCATCACCCAAGGCTCGATGAAGGTCACCGGCAATACCGTGACCATCACCCGCACCCCTACCGGCGACATCGACGTGGTGACTTCGGTGGGCAACCTCGCCTACTTCGAGCAACTGCAAACGGCGGGCGATACCAAGCCGGTCCAGGGCTACGGCGTAACTATCCAGTACCACGCCTCGCAAAACCGCGTAGTGCTGATCGATCGCGCCAAGGTCATCGATAAGGACAACAACGTCACCCAAGGCGAAAAAATCGTCTACGACACGGTCAAAAAGCTTGCGAGCGCCGGTCGCGCCACGGGTAACAAGGTCACCGAGGCACGCCCTCGCATCGACATGGTGATCCAGCCGAAGAAGAAAACCGACGAGCAAAAGGCCCAGTAATGGCAACTCTGAAAGCTCAGCATCTGGCCAAGAGCTACAAGAGCCGTCAGGTCGTGCGCGACGTCAGCCTGTCCATCGACAGCGGTCAGATCGTCGGCCTGCTTGGCCCTAACGGCGCCGGTAAAACCACCTGTTTCTATATGATTGTCGGCCTGGTACAGGCCGATCAAGGCCGCGTACTGATCGATGACCTGGACGTCAGCCACCAGCCGATGCACGGTCGTGCGAAGGCGGGCATCGGCTATCTTCCGCAAGAAGCGTCGATCTTCCGCAAACTGTCGGTGGCCGACAACATCATGGCCATCCTCGAGACCCGCAAGGAGCTCGATCAGGCCGGTCGTCGCCAAGAGCTGGAAAGTCTGCTGCAGGAATTTCACATCCATCACATCCGCGACAATCTCGGCATGAGCCTGTCCGGTGGTGAACGCCGCCGTGTGGAAATCGCCCGGGCACTGGCTACCAACCCGAAATTCATCCTCCTCGACGAACCTTTCGCCGGCGTGGACCCGATTTCGGTGGGTGACATCAAGCAGATCATCCATCACCTCAAGGCTAAAGGCATTGGCGTGCTGATCACGGACCACAACGTTCGTGAGACCCTGGATATCTGCGAAACCGCCTACATCGTCAACGATGGCCAACTGATTGCTGAAGGTGACTCCGCCACCATCCTCGCCAATGAACTGGTCAAGGAAGTGTATCTGGGCCACGAGTTCCGCCTGTAAGCACCTGAGGTGCCCGGGTCGTCGAAGGGGCGCTCGTTTCAATAAAAAATCAATAACTTTTTATTGTTACAGCGCTCTAGGCAAACACTTCAGTTTCGGGCATATAATTTGCTTATGTTTGGCGCTTCGGCGCCCTGTAGTGGATGGCGCATGTGCGCCGGCGAATAAGGTGTTAAGCCCCTGCCATGAAACCATCGCTAGTCTTGAGAATGGGCCAGCAGCTGACGATGACACCGCAGCTGCAACAGGCCATCCGCCTGCTCCAATTGTCGACCCTGGACCTGCAACAGGAAATCCAGGAGGCTCTGGAGTCCAATCCGATGCTCGAACGCCAGGAAGAAGGCGACGACTTCGATAACGCCGACCCCTTGGCCGATAGCGCCGAACAGAAACCCAACGCCGACATTCAGGAACCCTCCTACCAGGAAACCGCCCCGACGGTGGATAACCTTGAGGAAGGCGACTGGAACGAGCGCATCCCCAACGAATTGCCCGTCGACACAGCCTGGGAGGATGTCTACCAGACCAGCGCCAGCAGCCTGCCTAGCAACGATGACGATGAGTGGGATTTCACCACCCGCACATCGGTCGGTGAAAGCCTGCAAAGCCATTTGCTCTGGCAACTGAACCTGGCACCGATGTCCGACACCGATCGCCTGATCGCCGTAACCCTGATCGACTGCATCAACAATCAGGGCTACCTGGACGAAACCCTCGAGGAAATCCTCGAAGCGTTCGACCCGGAACTGGACATCGAACTGGACGAAATCGAAGCCGTCCTGCACCGCATCCAGCAATTCGAACCCGCTGGCATCGGCGCCCGCAACCTCGGTGAATGCCTGCTACTGCAACTGCGCCAGTTGTCCGCCAAGACCCCTTGGCTGGCCGAAGCCAAGCGCCTGGTCACCGATTACATCGACCTGCTCGGCAGCCGCGATTACAGCCAGCTGATGCGCCGCATGAAGCTCAAGGAAGATGAGCTGCGCCAGGTCATCGAATTGGTCCAGAGCCTCAACCCACGCCCGGGTTCACAAATCGAGTCCACCGAAGCCGAATACGTCGTTCCCGACGTGATCGTGCGCAAGGACAACGAGCGCTGGCTGGTGGAGCTGAACCAGGAATCAGTGCCACGCCTGCGGGTCAATGCCCAATATGCCGGTTTCGTGCGCCGCGCCGATACCAGCGCTGACAACACCTTCATGCGTAATCAGCTGCAGGAGGCTCGCTGGTTCATCAAGAGCCTGCAAAGCCGCAATGAAACCCTGATGAAAGTCGCCACCCAGATCGTCGAGCATCAACGCGGCTTTCTCGAATACGGTGACGAAGCCATGAAGCCGTTGGTGCTGCATGACATTGCCGAAGCAGTCGGCATGCATGAATCGACGATTTCACGGGTAACCACGCAAAAATTCATGCATACCCCACGGGGCATCTATGAACTGAAATACTTTTTTTCCAGCCACGTCAGTACCTCTGAAGGCGGTGAATGCTCGTCCACGGCGATCCGCGCGATCATCAAAAAACTGGTTGCCGCGGAAAATCAGAAAAAGCCGTTGAGTGACAGCAAGATCGCTGGTTTACTGGAGGCACAAGGCATTCAGGTAGCCCGTCGCACCGTCGCCAAGTACCGCGAATCCCTGGGGATCGCGCCTTCCAGCGAACGGAAGCGGTTGATGTAGCCGCCGGGCTCGCCACAGCGTTCCAGTGGCAGGCATTTCTGCCTGCCGCTTTATGCACTGGCAACGAAGGAGAAGCTGTATGCAAGTCAACATCAGTGGACACCAACTGGAAGTGACCGAACCCCTGCGCACCTACATCGGCGAAAAACTCGACCGATTAGAGAGGCATTTCGACAAGATCACCAATGTGCAAGTCACGATGAACGTCGAAAAACTGCTGCAGAAGATCGAAGCCACGCTGCATATTCCCGGCGGAGAAGTGGTCGCCAATGCCGAGCATACGGACATGTATGCCGCCATCGACCTGCTGACCGACAAGCTGGATCGCCAACTTAAAAAGCATAAGGAAAAGACCCAGAGCCTCCTCCAGGGCGCGACCGGTCGTTAACACCCCCAATCCATGATCCGACTAGAAACCATCCTGACCCCCGGCCGTTCCCAAGTGAACGCGCCGGGTGGCAGTAAAAAGAAAGCCCTCGAGCAAATTGCCAACCTTATCCACCGCGAAGTACCGGATCTGGAAATGCAGGACGTCTTCGAGGCCTTGATTGCCCGTGAGAAACTCGGTTCTACCGGTTTCGGCAACGGCATCGCCATCCCCCACTGCCGGCTCAAAGGCTGCACCTCGCCAATCAGTGCGCTGCTGCACCTGGAAGCCCCTATCGATTTCGATGCCATCGACGGTGCCCCGGTTGACTTGCTGTTTGTGCTGCTGGTCCCGGAAGCCGCCACCGATGCACACCTGGAATTGCTGCGCCAGATTGCCAGCATGCTGGATCGCAAGGAAGTGCGTGAAAAACTGCGCAGCGCCCCGAGCAACGAAGCCTTGTATCAGGTTGTCCTGGACGAGCAGAACGGTCACTAATCATGCGCCTGATCATCGTCAGTGGCCGCTCCGGCTCAGGTAAAAGTACCGCCCTCGATGTGCTCGAGGACAACGGCTACTACTGCATCGACAACCTGCCTGCCGGCTTGCTGCCGGAGCTGGCCGAACGTGCGCTGATTC
This sequence comes from Pseudomonas sp. GW822-FHT02E03, assembly GCF_058802325.1. NCBI lineage: Bacteria > Pseudomonadati > Pseudomonadota > Gammaproteobacteria > Pseudomonadales > Pseudomonadaceae > Pseudomonas > Pseudomonas sp. GW822-FHT02E03. Next base: position 56,016 of record NZ_JBXAOA010000004.1, read on the forward strand.
ACACCGAACTGGCACAACCGCTGGTGGCCGTGTCCATCGATGCGCGCAACCTGCCGAGCCATCTGTCACGGTTCCCCGAATTGCTGGAAGAGGTCCGCAGCCGGCATATCCAGTGCGATGTGCTGTATCTGGACGCTGACGAAGAAACCTTGCTCAAGCGCTTTTCGGAAACTCGCCGTCGTCACCCGTTGAGCAGCGCCAATCGTTCGCTGGCGGAGGCGATAGAGGACGAAACCAATCTGCTGGGGCCTATCGCCGATTTGGCTGACCTCAAAGTCAATACCACCAATCTGAACCTGTATCAGCTACGCGATACCATCAAGCTGCGCCTGCTGAATCAGCCGGAGCCCGGCACTGCGTTCCTGGTGGAATCTTTCGGGTTCAAGCGTGGCATGCCGGTGGACGCCGATCTGGTGTTCGACGTGCGCTGCCTGCCCAACCCTTACTGGAAGCCGGAGCTACGGGCACAGTCCGGGCTCGATCAACCGGTGGCCGAGTACCTGGCGGCACAGCCGGACGTCGAAGAGATGTTCCAGGACATTTCCTCATACTTGCTCAAATGGCTACCCCGCTTTGCTGCCAGCAATCGCGCCTATGTCACCATTGCCATTGGCTGCACTGGCGGGCATCACCGCTCTGTCTACCTGACCGAACGTCTGGGTCAGGTCCTGCAAAAAAACCTGAAGAACGTCCAGGTCCGCCACCGCGACCTCAGCTAAAGGATTCACATCGCGATGCCTGCTCTGGAAATCGAAATCATCAACAAGCTGGGCCTGCATGCCCGCGCGTCTGCAAAATTCGTTGGGGTAGCGGGTCAGTATCCTTGCCAGATCAGGGTTGGCCGTACACCGGAATCAATGATCGACGGCAAAAGCATCATGGCCATGATGATGCTGGCCGCTGGCAAAGGCACCACAATTCACCTGAATACCGAAGGCGAGCAGGAACAGGAAGCGCTGGATGCATTGGTGGCACTGATCAATAACTTCTTCGACGAAGGCGAATAAACAGCAAAAGATCGCAGCCTCGTTTCACTCGACAGCTCCTACGGTATGCCGATCCTTGTAGGAGCTGTCGAGTGAAACGAGGCTGCGATCTTTTCTTGTTTTTCAAGCCAACGCGGTATCCATCACCATCATCAGACAAAACCCGATCAGCAGCCCAAGGCTGGCCAGTTTGTCGTGACCATGGCGGCGCGATTCGGGGATGACTTCGTGAGTCACCACCAGCAGCATCGCACCGGCCGCCAGTGCCAGCCCCAACGGCAACAACAGTTCGGCCAGGCTCACCAGCCAGGCGCACAACAGTGCGAAGACCGGCTCGACCAACCCTGACGCGGCACCGATCAGGAACGCCTTGACCCGCGACACCCCTGCTCCGGCCAACACCAACGCGATCACCAGCCCTTCCGGCACATCCTGCAAGGCGATGCCCATGGCCAGGCTGTCGGCGTCAGGCATGCCACCACCGGCCGAGACGCCGACCGCCATGCCTTCCGGGATGTTGTGGGCGATGATGGCGAACACAAACAACCAGATCCGCGGTGCAATCACCGATCGCTTCAGTGTCCCCACGAGCATTTCGGGCGCAGCGCCAGACACCCTGCGATCCACCAGAAACAACCCGAATGCGCCCAGAAGGATGCCGAAGCTGATCAGGCCGCTGGCCGCCCAAGGCGTCAGCCCGAGGCTTTCAGCCGCGGCAATGCCGGGCACGATCAGCGAAAACGCCGTCGCCGCGAGCATCACTCCGGCGCCGAAACCCAGCAGCGAATCACTGACTGCCTGGGGCATCCGCCGAATCACCAGCACCGGCACCGCGCCCAAAGCCGTGCCCAAGGCGCAAATCGCCCCGCCTTGCAGGGCGCGCTGCAGTTTCGGTTCGAGGTCCAGCCAGCTCAGCCCTTGAGCAGCCAATAACGTCATGCCCGCCAGCAGTAACAGCGATTCCAGTGCGTAACGAAACATTCGTCCACTTCCGACCGCCAGTGTTTCAGTGCCCATAGTCAGCCCTGGATTGTTTTTACAGAAGACTTAAACCAGCGCAGCCTGATAACGCGTAGCGACTTCAGGCCAATTGATCACGTTGTAGAACGCATTGATGTATTCCGGACGGCGGTTCTGATAGCGCAGGTAGTACGCGTGCTCCCAGACGTCCAGGCCGAGAATCGGCGTATTGCCGTTCATCAACGGGCTGTCCTGGTTGCCGCTGCTTTCAACGATCAAGGTCTTTTGCGGCGTCACACTCAACCAGGCCCAACCGCTGCCAAAACGGGTCAGCGCAGCTTTGGTGAAGGCCTCCTTGAAGCTGTCGAGACCACCCAGCTGTTCGTCGATCGCCTTGGCCAGCGTGCCTTCAGGTTGGCCTCCGCCGTTGGGTGCCATCACTTCCCAGAACAACGAATGGTTGGCATGCCCACCGCCCTGATTGATCACTGCAGCACGGAGCTTTTCCGGCAATTGCTGGACAGCCGCCACCAGTTTTTCCACCGGCCATTCAGCAAATTCAGTGCCTTCGACTGCAGCGTTGAGGTTGTTGATGTAGGTCTGGTGGTGTTTGGTGTAGTGGATTTCCATGGTTTGCGCATCGATGTGCGGTTCCAGGGCGTCATAGGCGTACGGCAAGGCAGGCAAGGTAAAAGCCATTTCAATGAACTCCATGTTGTAAGGGCGCAGGCTGATGCGAGGTCGAAGCGGTGTCGGTGCGCAGCAATCTGTGGGTGCGCGGATACTCACCGTGTTCGCTGATGAAATTCAGCAGCTCGACATAGGTTTTGCTGCTCTGGCGCAGCGCGGCTTCACGCAAAGCCGGCGCCAGTCGCGGGTCTTGCATGGTCTGTAAAAGCCGTTGATGGATCGCGCACAGGTACTCGGCGCTCTCCTCCGGCTGGTTCAGACGCAGGTGCAGGTCCGCCAGGTTATGGTGGGAAATCACGCAAGCCGCCACCGCTTCGTCGGCATCCGCCCAGCGCTCGAACAACACCTGGGCCAGGGCCAATGCCTGCAAGTAGGCCTCGCGGGCATCGATCAGCTCTCCCAGCATGAAACAGCGATTTGCTCTTTCGATCGTGCGTTTCCAGTGCTCCATGGTGAGCCTCCAAAGCGGTAGCGGTGATTACACGCCGCCTGCGGTGAGCTTCTCTGGGTTGAGCAATTCTTCCAGTTGGCTGCGCGTCAGGTCGGTGTGTTCCAGGGCGACATCGATCACCGGCCGGCCCTGCTGATAAGCCTTCTTGGCAATCTCGGCGGCTTTTTGGTAACCAATGATCGGGTTGAGTGCAGTGACCAGAATCGGATTGCGCGACAGCGCTTCCTTGAGCCGGGCCTCGTTGACCTTGAAGCTGGCAATAGCCTTGTCGCCCATCAGTCGGCTGGCGTTGGCCAGCAACTCGATACTGCTCAGCAGGTTCTGGGCGATGATCGGCAGCATGACGTTCAACTCGAAATTGCCCGACTGACCGGCGACGGTGATCACCGTGTCGTTGCCAATCACCTGAGCGGCGACCATCGCGGTGGCTTCCGGGATCACCGGATTAACCTTGCCGGGCATGATCGACGAGCCGGGCTGCAAGGCTTCGAGTTCGATTTCACCGAGCCCGGCCAACGGGCCGGAATTCATCCAGCGCAGGTCATTGGCGATTTTCATCAAGGAAACCGCTGTAGCCTTGAGCTGCCCTGAAACGCTGACCGCCGTGTCCTGCGAGCCGATTAGCGCAAACAGGTCCTTGCCCGGCGTGAACTGCACCTGAGTCAGTTGGCTGAGTTGCTGGCTGAAACGCGCCGCAAACTGCGGATGGGCATTGACCCCGGTACCCACCGCCGTGCCGCCCTGGGCCAGCGATTGCAGGCTTGGCAGCAGATCCTGCAGGTGACCGATATTGGCCTTGAGCTGTTGCGCCCAACCATTGAGCACCTGACTCATGCGCACAGGCATGGCGTCCATCAAATGGGTACGCCCGGTTTTGACGAACGGATGAACCTGCTCGGCCTTGTGCTCGATCACCTGCACCAGATGCACCAGCGCCGGCAGCAATTGCTCATGCAAGCTCAATGCGGCGCTGACATGGATGGCAGTCGGGATGATGTCGTTGCTGCTTTGGCCGCAATTGACGTGATCGTTGGGATTCACCGGCTCGCCCAACAAGCGGCTGGCCAGGGTGGCGATCACTTCGTTGGCGTTCATGTTGGAACTGGTGCCGGAACCGGTCTGGAAGATATCCACCGGAAAGTGCTGCATGAAGTCACCTTCGAGCAGGCCTTGAGCGGCGTCGACGATCGCCTTGCCCTGGGATTCGCTGATCTGTTTGAGCTCGACGTTGGCTCGGGCGGCAGCGGCCTTGGCCAGAATCAGCGCCCGGATGAACTGCACGGGCATCGGTTTGCCGCTGATCGGGAAGTTATCCACTGCGCGCTGGGTTTGCGCGCCGTACAAAGCATCAATCGGGACATTTAACTCGCCCATGCTGTCGCGTTCGATACGTGTGTTATTCATCAGGAGATCCTTGCACCAGTTCTATGAGAGGAATCGAGGGCAGCAACTCGCAGGTCGCCAATTGCCACGCGTAGCTTTGCCAACGTTTGAGGCGGCATTTGCAGAGTGATTGCCGTTCGAGATCGCGTAGTGGCCGCCAGGCCTGGTCGAGACACAAGCTGCGCCAGTGCCAGGGCAGCGCGACATCGACGGCGGTATCGAGCAGCAAACGGAAAGAGGTTTCAGCGATGGTCCAGGGTGAGGTGGCCGTGCAACACGCCAGATACCGGCCTTCGGCCAGGGAATGTTCAATCAGGCGCGGCTCGTCAGGGTCCATGGCGCAACGGATCTGGCGACTCATCCAGCGCCAGCTTTCGAGGTAAGGCTGCTCGTGCAAGGCAGAACTCATGATCCGGGCTCATTCGATAATGAGATTTATTATTAGATGATAATGAGAACCAAAACAAGCGCAGCGAAACACGGAGATCCTTGTGGGAGCGGGCTTGCTCGCGATGACGATAGAAGATTCAACATCGATGTCGACTGAAATGACGCTATCGCGGGCAAGCCCGCTCCCACAGAATCTGTGTTGCGACCAATAAAAAAGGCGCGCCACCCAATGGGGTGGCACGCCTTTTTGTGCAGCGATCGGAGGCTTAGCTACCCGCCACCGTCATCCGCTCGATCAACACCGACCCGGTGCGAATATTGCTGCGCAGTTCCAGGTCATTACCAACTGCGATGATCTGCTTGAACATGTCACGCATGTTGCCGGCGATAGTCACCTCCTGCACCGCGAACTGGATTTCGCCGTTCTCGACCCAGAAACCCGCCGCGCCACGGGAGTAATCGCCAGTGACCATGTTCAGGCCCTGCCCCATCAGTTCGGTGACCAGCAAGCCTCGGCCCATGCGGCGCAGCAAGGCTGCCTGATCTTCATCGCCGTGGGTGACGAACAGGTTGTGCACGCCGCCGGCGTTGGCGGTGCTCGGCATGCCCAGCTTACGACCGGAGTAGGTGCCGAGTATGTAGGACACCAACTCGCCCTTCTCCACGAACGGCTTGGCGTAGGTCGCCAGGCCATCGCCGTCGAAGGCCGAACTGCCCAGAGCGCGCATCAAATGCGGACGCTCATCGATGGTCAGCCATTCCGGGAAAAGCTTCTGCCCCAGGGTGCCTTCGAGGAACGAGGATTTGCGGTACAGACTGCCACCGGAAATCGCCGACAGGAAACTGCCGAACAAGCCACCGGCCAGTTCCGCGGAAAACAGCACCGGCACTTCGCAGGTCGGCACCGGACGCGCGCCCAGACGGCTCGCCGCCCGTTGCGCGGCACGTTGGCCGATGCTCTCCGGAGAGGCCAGCAAATTGCCCTGACGGTTCACGTCATACCAGTAATCGCGCTGCATCTGGCCATCGGCTTCGGCGATCATCACGCAACTGAGGCTGTGACGAGTCGACGCGTAGCCACCGATAAAACCGTGGCTGTTACCGTAAACCCGGCAGCCCTGGTGAGTGCTGAGGGTGGTGCCGTCGGCATTCTTGATCCGGCTGTCGGCGGCAAACGCCGCCGCTTCACAGGCCAGGGCCTGCTCGATGGCTTGCTCCGGGGTAATGTCCCATTGATGAAACAGGTCGAAATCCTGCAGATCCTTGGCCATCAGCGCGGCATCCGCCAGGCCCGAGGCTTCGTCTTCAGACGTGTGCTTGGCGATGGCGAGTGCCGCGGCGACGGTTTCGCGAATCGCTTCCGGGCCGCTGGCCGATGTGCTGGCCGAGCCTTTGCGCTGGCCTACGTACAAGGTGATGCCGAAGCCCTGATCGCGATTGAACTCAACGGTTTCGACTTCCCGCTGACGCACCGTGGTCGACAGGCCCTGCTCCAGCGACACGGCCACTTCACAGGCACTGGCACCCTGGCGCTTGGCTTCAGCGATGATCTGCTCGACTTGTTCTTGCAGTGCCGGCAACGCTTGTGGGCCGACGCTTTCAACTGCACTCATGCTGTTCTCCACTCAAATTCTGCTTTCGGCTGAGGGCCTTCGAGCGACCGGGCCGGACAAGCGGCCCCCGACTGGTTATCATGGCGGCGTTTCTTTGCGGACGGCCACCATGGTTGATTCTTACGACGACTCCCTCGATACGGGAGAAAAAAGCAAATCCCAGGTTAAACGCGAGCTGCATGCTCTGGTTGACCTTGGCGAGCGCCTTACAACGCTCAAGCCTGACTTGCTGGCAAAACTGCCATTGACCGACGCTATGCGCCGGGCCCTGGCCGATGCGCCCAAGCACACCGCGAATATCGCGCGTAAACGGCACCTTATGTTCATCGGCAAACTGATGCGCGATCAGGACACTGACGCCATTCTGACGCTGCTCGATCAACTGGATGCCTCCACTCGGCAGTACAACGAACGTTTCCATGGCCTGGAACGCTGGCGCGATCGCTTGATCGCGGGCGACGATGCAGTCCTGGAGAAGTTCGTGCTCGACTACCCGGAAGCTGATCGTCAGCAATTGCGCTCCCTGATCCGTCAGGCCCAGCACGAACTGGCGACCAACAAGCCACCGGCTTCGAGCCGTAAAATCTTCAAGTACATCCGTGAGCTGGACGAGACTCAACGCGGTTTGCGTTAAGGCTCGAATCGGGTGGGTTGCCTCGCAACTCACCCGAAGCTCCATCCCTTATGATCCTGTGCCACCCACAGTAATCGCATCAATTTTCAGCGTTGGCTGGCCGACACCCACCGGCACCGACTGCCCATCCTTGCCACACGTGCCCACACCGCTGTCCAGCGCCAGATCGTTACCGACCATCGACACCTTGCTCATGGCTTCCGGCCCGTTGCCGATCAACGTCGCACCTTTGACCGGGGCAGTAATCTTGCCGTCTTCGATCAGGTACGCCTCGCTAGTGGAGAACACGAACTTGCCGCTGGTGATGTCCACCTGGCCACCGCCGAGGTTGGCGCAGTAGATGCCTTTTTTCACCGAGGCGATGATTTCCGCCGGGTCCCTTTCGCCACCGAGCATGTAAGTGTTGGTCATGCGCGGCATCGGCAGGTGCGCATAGGACTCCCGACGACCGTTGCCGGTGCGGGCCACGCCCATCAGACGCGCATTGAGCTTGTCCTGCATATAACCTTTGAGCACGCCGTTTTCGATCAGCGTGGTGCACTCGGTCGGGGTGCCTTCGTCGTCGACGCTCAGCGAACCACGGCGCCCGGCGAGGGTGCCGTCATCGACGATGGTGCAGAGCTTCGAGGCAACCATCTCGCCCATGCGCCCGCTGTAGGCCGAACTGCCTTTACGGTTGAAGTCGCCTTCCAGGCCATGACCGACAGCTTCGTGCAGCAACACGCCTGACCAACCGGAACCCAACACCACCGGCAACGTACCGGCCGGGGCCGGGATCGCTTCCAGATTCACCAGCGCCTGACGCAACGCTTCGCGGGCATAGCCCATGGCGCGGTCGTCGCTGAGGAAATAGCGGTAATCGGTACGACCGCCACCGCCATGACCGCCGCGTTCACGACGGCCATTCTGCTCGACGATCACGCTGACGTTGAAACGCACCAGTGGTCGCACATCCGCCGCCAGCCCGCCGTCGGTGGAAGCAATCAAAATCCGCTCCCAGACCCCAGCCATGCTCACGGTGACTTGCTGGATACGCGGGTCGAGGGCGCGAGTCGCCACGTCGATTCGCTTGAGCAGCTCGACTTTCTCGGCACGGGTCATCACTTCCAGCGGGTTATCCGGCCCGTACAATTGGGTGACATCCTGGGTGGTGAACGCCTGCACGGTACCGTTCTGCCCGGCCCGGGAGATCGAACGGGCTGCACGGGCTGCCGCGCCCAGCGCTTCGAGGGTGATCGCATTGCTGTAGGCGAAACCGGTCTTCTCACCCGATTGCGCACGCACGCCAACACCCTGGTCAAGGTTGAAGCTGCCTTCCTTGACGATCCCGTCTTCCAGCGCCCAGGATTCGGAAATCTGCCCTTGGAAATACAGGTCGGCGGCATCGATGCCCGGGCCGGCCAGATCGCCGAGCACACCTTGCAGGCTCTCGATCGTTACGCCGCCGGGCGCCAGGAGGTGTTCACTGACGGAGGACAACAACTCGCTCATATGCTTTACGCCTTAAATTCGTCGTTCTGATGCAGGTCGCTGGGCGCCCTGCGAGAAAAAGCGCCGGTGAGTGGACACCGGCATCCGCGCCCTGATGGACGCCTGTTCGCTGCTGTCGCGTTGGGCCAGCAGCACGGCCTCGCCCTGATCTTGTTGTGCCAGCACACGCCCCCATGGGTCGACAATGGCGGCGTGACCAAAGGTTTCTCGTGGCCCCGGATGCGTCCCACCTTGGGCGGCCGCGAGCATGTAACACTGGGTTTCGATGGCCCGCGCGCGAATCAGCACGTCCCAATGGGCCGCGCCGGTCACCGCGGTAAAGGCCGACGGCGCGGTAATCAATTCCGCGCCGGCCGCACGCAATTCGCTGTACAGCTCCGGGAAACGCAGGTCATAACACACCGTCAGGCCGACTCGACCGACTGGAGTGTCGGCAACAACCACACCACTGCCATAAGCATAGTCATCGGATTCGCGATAACGCCCGCGATTATCCGCCACGTCTACGTCGAACAGGTGCAGCTTGTCATACCGTGCAACGGTTTCGCCGCAGTCATCCACCAGCAACGAGCATGCATGCACTTTGGCCGTCGGTTGATCCACTGGCGGCAACGGCAATGTGCCGGCCACTATCCATAACTTGAGGTCGCGGGCGGTCTGTTTCAACCACGGCAGGATCGGGCCTTCGCCCAAGGCTTCGGCGCGGCCGATGTCAGCAATGTCACGCCGGCCCATGGCAGCGAAGTTTTCCGGCAGCACGGCAAGCCGCGCGCCACCGGTCGCCGCCTGCTCAAGCAGACGACGGGCCTGGGCCAGATTGACCAGCACGTCGCTCTGGCTGACCATTTGAATCACCGCTACAGACATGGCCATTTCCTTACTCAAAACAACACATGACCTGTAGGAGCGAGCGGTGCGGCGGTCCGACTTGCCCGCGAAGGCGTCTTTCCTGATGCACAGCGGTGCGTCGGTTCGCGGGCAAGCCTCGCTCCTACAGGGATTAGCGTCGGTGCATTCGAACGTACGGACATGCTACTCCATAGGCCCGAAGAGTGCTTTTTCAAAAGAATTCAAAAAGGCTTGTCGAAGGTGATTTTCGGATCTTTCCATGGGCCTTTGACGGTGTATTTGACGCTGGCATAGCGCGCCACGCGGTCACCGATCAGCTTGTCGATCAGAAACAGCGCCCCGCCGACGGCCGGTGCACCGACGATCAGCGCGGCAATCGGCAGATTGTTGGTCACCGGTAAAGTCACCAACAACTTGGCATCGATCTGATCACCCACCAGGTCCAGCGTGCCATTGAGCTCCACATTACTCGACGGCCCGGTCAGCAGAATGGGTTCACGGGTCACGTAGACGCCGTTACTGGCAACCAGCAAGCCTTTGACCCGGTCATAGCTCAAGCCTTTGCCGAACAGGTCGGAAAAGTCCAGGCGCAAGCGGCGGCCAATGGAGTTGAAGTTGAGCAGGCCAAATACCCGCAGCGCCTGAGCCCCGCCCTCGACTTCAACAAACTGACCTTTATTCAGTGACGCATCAAGGCTGCCGGAGAAGCGTTTGGTGGCCAGCCACGCGGGTGACCCAGGCCAACGGCCATCGACGTCCATGTGAAACTCTTCGCTGGTGACGCTCGGTGCAAAACCCCAGCCCTTGAGCACGTCGGCAAGGTTCTTGCCACTGACTCGGCCCTTGTACCAACTGCTGGAGTTACCCGGCACGCCTTCCCAGCCACCGCTGCCCCGCAAGAGAATGCCCTTGAGGCCCAGATCAAGGGCATTGAAGGCGACGCCCTTGTCGGTCGGCCGAACCTTCAGGTGCCACCCGCCCACCAGATCCGGCCCCTGGAACAGCTGATTAATCGTGACATCCAGCGCCGGGATCTTCGTCGGGTCCACCGTGGCCAGCGGATCCGGCGAATTCTCGTCAGCCAGCGCGGTAGGGTCTCGTGCCGGCAAACGTATGTATTGCAGATTGACCGCAATCGGTGCGGCTTTCGCATCGGGAATTCCGACGCTGCCCTTGGCTTGCTGGCTGTCGAGTTGCAAGGCCCACGCGGTCGGTTTACGCGTCAACTGCACCGACGCCTGATCGAGGGTGGTGCCGAAACCAGTGAGTTTTCCGACCTTCAAATCCGCGCCACTGAGCAACTGTTTGGCACTGCCGCCAGGATCCTGGCCAGCGTATTTGGTCACCAGATCCTGCCAAGGGGCGACATCCAGCTCGGACAGTACCCCACGCACGCGCAAGCCTTTGGCGCCGGGCAACACGGCACTGCCGCCACCGAGAAACAACTCGCCGCGACCGTCGGCGAAATTGCCGGCCGGTGCCGCAAAGGTGAAACTCGCCAGATCACCATAGGTAGCCCAGTAACGCCGCTCCGGTCCCTGCAGGGTCATGCGGAACACGGTATCGCGCCCGACATCGGCCGCCATGCCGAACGGTGCCGGCAAATCCACCGCCGCGCCTTTGAGATTGGAGCTGACCATCAATTGGCTGTCGGCGCCAGCAAGGTTCAGTTGCAGCTGATAAGGGATCGTCCCCGTCACCGGCAATGGCTGAGTGACGTTCAGCCATTCAGTCAGTTTTTTGACCTCGACCTCACTCGTCGCCGCAACCCGGGTGTTGAGCTTGCCCGGGCTGCCTTCAGCGAATATCTGTGCGGTCACCGGCTTGTCGAAGGCTCTCGCCGTGATCTTTTGCCCGCTCAGCCCCTTGGAGCTGTCGAAACGAAAATCACCCTTGAGGTGCGTCAGTTCCAAGGTGGGCTCACTGAGCTTCAAACGGGCCTTGGCGGTTTTGAAGTCGACGAGGATTTTCGGCTGCTCGCCTTTGACCAGCGGGATATCGAGTTTGAGCTTGCCTTGCAGATCGCCCTCGCCTTCCCAGCCAGCGAACGTGTCGGCGGTGCCGATTGGCGCTTCTTGCAGAATCTTCAGGCCATCGCCCAACCCGCCAGCGAACGCGCCATCGAGGAACAGATGAGTGCTCTGCCCGGCAGGCACACGAGGAATATTGACGTAGACGTCGCTGACCTGGGTGTCGAGTAATTGGCCCTCGCTCGCGAGGATCCGCACGCCGCTGTCTTCGATGAACACATCGCCGCTGACCTTGCTGACATGCGGCCAGCCCGGCTGAAACGCCAGCTCGGCATCGTGGACCTTGAAAAACAGGCTGATGCTGCGAGCCGTTTCGGCGGCGCCGTGGTTCAGCGAACCCTGGTACTGGAAGAAGCCTTCATCCACTGCGCCTTTGAGAATCGCGGTGCGCAGCCATTCGTCCAGCCCCGGGCTGAGAACCGTCGGCAGGTACTTGGCGGTGTAGCGACCGTCGCCGTCGACCAGGCCGACCCGCAGGTCCATGTAGTCTTCCCGGGCGTGATCGAAATGCAGGCGTATCAGGAAATCGCCGGCAATCTTGCCCTCCTCGCCCAGCACCTTCAGGTACGGTGCGATCAGGGTGAAAGCTTCTTTGTCGAGTTTCCAGGTCAACCGGGCGTTGGCCTGAATGTATTGCCATGGCTTGGCGAAAATCGGGTCCAGATGCAGGGAGAAATCCTTGCTGTCCATGCGCAGTTCGCCCTGCCCGAGGTCGCCGCTGATGCTGCCACTGACATTTCGCACCGCTGGTGCACCGCGATAAGCGTCGAAGCCGACTTTTTCCAGGTTGGCGGCAAAACTGAATTTAGTGTCATCGGTAGCGGCTGGGCGAAAGTCAATCAGCACATTGCGCAAGACTCCGGTGACCTTGAGCCGCTCGACCGCCGTGGCGACCCCTTCGGGCAGTGGGCCCAGTGCGTTCAGCAGCGGAGTGAGCGGTGTGAGATCCAGACGGTCGGCTTGCAGATGCAGGAGCTCTGGCGCCTTGTCTGTCGCTGCCGTTTGTTGAAATTGCAGTTTCGATTCCCAGCGGCTGTCACCCAGGTTCATGGCCAGGGAATCCAGGGTCACCAGAACGCCTGTGGAACTGCGCTGGAAATACCCGTTCAGTGCCAGATTGTTGATCTGGATCGGCTTGCGCTCGGCATAGGCACCCTTGAGTTGCGGCGCGTTCAAACGAATTGCGGCGCGTTGCAGGGTGCCTTTGCTCCAGTTCACCCAGAGCTCGCCACCGGCCTTGATCTCGGAGAAATTCCATTGTTGGGTCAGGCGCTCGGGCAACCATTTCGACCAATCGCTTTGCGGCAGGCTCAGGTAAGCGTCCGCTTCACCGTCCTTCCATTGGGCTGCGCGCAAACGGGTGCGCAGGCTCATCGCAACTGGCTGCCCGTCGGGCAGGGTCAAACGGGCATCGAGCCGCTGGCGCGATGGACCGGTTTTCAGATTCAGGCCGACGTAGGTCAGGGTCAGCGGTGACTCCCCCAACGGCTGCAAGGTGATCTGGCTGTCGAGTACCGACAGCTGCTGGACCCTCTGCATGCGATTGAGCAGTTGCTCCGGGTTCAGCGGCTGGTCCTGCTGCACCGGCAAACCTTCCAGCGCCCAATGACCATCCTCACCTTCCTTGAGGCTGATCTTCAGGCCGTTAAGTTCCAGGTGTGCAATGCGCACTTCGCGCGCCAGCAGGCTGGCCCAGAGATCCGGCACCGCGCGCACCTGATCCAGGCGCAAGGCATTGGAACCCTCACCGACCATCACATCATGGGCCAGCAGAACCGGGGCGAAACCACTCCAGTTGCCTTCCAGCTTGCCGATCTGCAGGGGCATGCCCAAGGCATCGCTGGCTTTGTCTTCGATGTCGGCACGGTACTCGGCCACCAGCGGCGTCAGCTCTCGGCCAAGGCTGACGAACAGCGCCATCAGCACCAAAACCAACGCACACAGGCCCAGACCCCAGCGGGTCAGTGCGGCCAAAATGCGTGTCAGACGGTCCATGTCAGTTGGCTCCCGTGGCAAAAATACTGCAAAAAGCTGAGGCCAGCCGTTCTAGTGAAGGTGAAACACAACGATTCAGAGCAACACCACGTCGTATTGTTCCTGGGAGTACATGGTTTCCACCTGGAACCGAATGGTGCGCCCAATAAAGCCTTCGAGCTCGGCGACATTGCCCGACTCTTCGTCGAGCAAACGGTCGACCACTTTCTGATTCGCCAGCACCCTATAGCCTTCGGCCTGATAGGCCCTGGCCTCGCGCAGGATTTCGCGGAAGATCTCGTAGCACACGGTTTCCGGCGTCTTGAGTTTGCCGCGCCCCTGGCAACTGCTGCACGGTTCGCACAGCACTTGCTCGAGACTTTCGCGGGTGCGCTTGCGAGTCATTTGCACCAGGCCCAACTCGGTGATGCCGATGATGTTGGTCTTGGCGTGATCGCGTTCCAGTTGCTTCTCGAGGGTTCGCAACACCTGACGCTGATGTTCTTCATCTTCCATGTCGATGAAGTCGATGATGATAATCCCGCCCAGATTACGCAGGCGCAGCTGACGGGCAATGGCGGTGGCGGCTTCGAGGTTGGTCTTGAAGATGGTTTCTTCGAGGTTGCGATGACCGACAAAGGCCCCGGTATTGACGTCGATGGTGCTCATGGCTTCCGCCGGATCGACCACCAGATAGCCGCCGGACTTGAGCGGTACCTTGCGCTCCAGGGCTTTCTGGATTTCGTCTTCGACACCGTACAGGTCGAAGATCGGCCGTTCGCCAGGGTAATGCTCCAGACGGTCGGCAATCTCCGGCATCAATTCGGCGACGAATTGCGTGGTTTTCTGGAAGGTTTCCCGGGAATCGATGCGGATCTTCTCGATCTTCGGGCTCACCAGGTCACGCAAGGTGCGTAGCGCAAGGCCGAGGTCTTCGTAAATCACACTCGGCGCGCTGATGGTCTTGATCTGTTCGTTGATCTGGTCCCAGAGCCTGCGCAGATAGCGGATATCCATGAGGATTTCATCGGCCCCGGCCCCTTCGGCAGCAGTACGCAAAATGAAACCGCCGGCCTCCTTGATGCCTTCTTTGGCCACGCAGTCGGTGACCACCTGCTTGAGACGTTCGCGCTCGGCTTCGTCCTCGATCTTCAGGGAAATGCCGACGTGGGCGGTGCGTGGCATGTACACCAGATAGCGCGACGGAATCGACAGTTGCGTGGTCAGGCGTGCGCCTTTGGAGCCGATCGGGTCCTTGGTGACTTGCACCACCAGGCTTTGACCTTCATGAACCAGCGCACTGATGCTTTCGACCGTCGGGCCTTCGCGAAGAGAAATCTCCGAGGCATGAATGAACGCGGCGCGGTCCAGACCGATATCGACGAAGGCGGCCTGCATGCCTGGCAATACCCGCACGACTTTGCCTTTATAGATGTTGCCGACGATCCCGCGCTTTTGCGTGCGCTCGACATGGACCTCTTGCAGGACACCGTTTTCGACCACCGCCACGCGCGATTCCATCGGCGTGATGTTGATCAGGATCTCTTCACTCATGGCAGGGTCTCGTTCAGGCATGTTCACGATAATGGCCGCATCTTGTCAGTACGACGCTCAACGCGCGTTAAAGGTTTGCCAACAGGGTATGCCGAAATGGCCGAGTAGCTCGCAGGTTTCGCACAGGGGCAATCCGACCACCGCCGAGTAACTGCCGTTGAGCCCGGCGACGAACACCGCGCCCAGTCCTTGAATCCCGTAACCGCCAGCCTTGTCCCGGGGTTCGCCGCTGGCCCAATAGGCCGCTGCTTCGTCGCGGTCGATGTTGCGAAAACGCACCAGGCTGCGCACCACCAAAGACTCGCAACGCTCGCCATTGCGCACCGCAATCGCGGTCAGCACTTCATGTTCGCGCCCAGACAACAGCATAAGCATGGCGCATGCGTCGGCTTCGTCCACCGGCTTGCCGAGAATTTTCCCGTCCAGCACCACGGCGGTGTCGGCACCCAGCACGCAGAAATCGGCGTCGGACACGACCGTGCCATGCCCGGCCTCGGCCTTGCCGCGCGCCAGACGCTCGACATAGGCCAATGGGCATTC
The DNA here is from genome assembly GCF_058802325.1 of Pseudomonas sp. GW822-FHT02E03. Lineage (NCBI taxonomy): Bacteria > Pseudomonadati > Pseudomonadota > Gammaproteobacteria > Pseudomonadales > Pseudomonadaceae > Pseudomonas > Pseudomonas sp. GW822-FHT02E03. The sequence goes on from NZ_JBXAOA010000004.1 coordinate 71,561, forward strand.
TTCAGGTAAGGGGGTTTCATCGATGTCCGCGCTGATGACGGAGAACGACACGCCGATTTGCGTGAGCAGTTCACGCCGACGCGGCGAGCCTGAGGCGAGGTACAGCTGTTTCATCAAGACATCTCCCTGCTAGCGCCCTGTCTCACAAATACTGTTCCTTTTTGTCGAGACAGGGCACCGGTGCGAGCACATGCCTGACCGAATTAATTGATTTTGTAGCGTCGACGCAAACCGCGCAAACCGTAGCTGATCCAGGGCCAGAGCAACGCGCTGACCAGTGCCGGCAACACCAGTGCCAGGGTCGGCTGACGATTGCCGGTCAGGGCGCTCAGCCACAACTGAACCAGTTGAGCGAGGCCGAAGATCACCAGGATCACCAGGCTCTGTTGCCACATCGGGAACATGCGCAGGCGCTGTTGCAGCGATAGCACCAGGAAGGTAATGAGTGTGAGGATCAACGCGTTCTGGCCCAGCAACGTGCCATACAGCACATCTTCGGCCAGTCCCAGGCACCAGGCGGTCACCATGCCGACTTTCTGCGGCAGGGCCAGCGCCCAAAAGGCCAATAGCAAGGCCAGCCATAGAGGGCGCAGGATTTCCATGAATTGCGGCAACGGCGAAACGCTGAGCAGCATGCCAATGGCAAAGGTCAACCAGACCATCCAGCCGTTTCGGGAGGAAGTGGTACCGCCCATTATTCTCTTCCCCCAGTGGTAGCCGGCGCAGAAACAGGCGGTTTGGCAGCTGGCTTCACGGCAGCGGGTTGGGCCGCCGATGGTTTGACGGCGGCCGGTGCCGACGCGGGTGGCTTGCTGGCAGCATGAGCAGCGGTTGCCGGGGTTGCGGCAGCAGGTGCTGCCGCCGGAACAGCCGGAGCAGCAACGGCAGCCGGTATCACCGACACGGCAGGTTTGGGCACGGTTGCGGGAATGATCGGCCCACCGCCATGCTGGTCCAGCGCTTCCTGAGCCTGGGCGGCGTCGTTGGCGCGCTCTTCAGGGGTGCGTCCGTCACTGAACACCAACAACAGATAACGGCTGCGGTTCAATGCAGCGGTCGGCACCGCACGGACGATGGCGAACGGTTGACCGGAATCGTGAATCACTTCCTTGACCGTCGCCACCGGGTAACCCGCCGGGAAACGCTGACCGAGGCCGGAGCTGACCAGCAAATCGCCTTCTTTGATGTCGGCGGTATCGGCCACATGACGCAGCTCAAGGCGCTCCGGGTTACCGGTGCCGCTGGCAATCGCCCGCAGACCGTTACGGTTCACCTGCACCGGAATGCTGTGAGTGGTGTCAGTCAGCAACAGTACGCGGGAGGTATACGGCATCAACTCGACCACCTGCCCCATCAGACCGCGGGCATCGAGCACCGGCTGACCGAGGACCACACCGTCACGCTCACCTTTATTGATGATGATGCGGTGGGTAAAGGGGTTGGGGTCCATGCCGATCAGCTCGGCCACTTCAACCTTTTCGTTGACCAGCGCGGAAGAGTTGAGCAACTCGCGCAGCCGAACGTTCTGCTCGGTCAGGGCTGCCAGCTTTTGCATGCGCCCCTGCAACAGCAGGTTTTCGGTTTTGAGTTTTTCGTTTTCGGCGACCAGTTCGGTCCGGCTGCCAAATTGGCTGGCCACACCTTGCCATAGCCGCTGCGGCAGGTCGGTGATCCAGTAAGACTGCATCAGCACCAGCGACATTTGGCTACGCACTGGCTTGAGCAGTGTGAAGCGGGCATCGACCACCATCAGCGCGACCGATAGCACGGCCAGCACCAACAAGCGCACGCCCAGTGAGGGGCCTTTGGTGAAAAGCGGTTTAATAAGCCGCTCCTCCCAGGCAAATGTTCTCTTTATTCATACGGCATCAAACCGGCCTGGATGCAGACTGACAGAAGATAAACGCAACAGGCAGCACTGCAAAGTGCTGCCTGCGCGCTCAAAAGCATAGAGGCGATCCGGCGACTTATTCGCTGGATAGCAGATCCATGGTGTGTTTATCCATCATTTCCAATGCACGGCCACCGCCGCGTGCAACGCAGGTCAACGGGTCTTCGGCGACGATCACCGGCAGACCGGTTTCCTGGGCCAGCAACTTGTCGAGGTCGCGCAGCAAGGCGCCACCACCGGTCAGTACCAGACCACGTTCGGCGATATCCGATGCCAGCTCCGGAGGCGATTGCTCCAGTGCACTTTTCACGGCCTGAACGATGGTGGCCAGGGACTCTTGCAGAGCTTCCAGCACTTCATTGGAGTTCAGGGTGAATGCGCGTGGAACGCCTTCGGCCAGGTTACGGCCACGAACGTCGACTTCGCGAACTTCGCCGCCCGGGTAAGCCGTACCGATTTCCTGTTTGATGCGCTCGGCGGTGGATTCGCCGATCAGGCTGCCGTAGTTGCGACGCACGTAGGTGATGATCGCTTCGTCGAAGCGGTCGCCGCCAACCCGTACGGATTCGGCATAGACCACACCGTTGAGGGAGATCAGCGCGATTTCAGTGGTACCGCCACCGATATCGACAACCATCGAACCGCGAGCTTCTTCCACCGGCAGACCGGCACCGATTGCAGCAGCCATCGGCTCTTCGATCAGGAACACTTCGCGGGCACCGGCACCAAGGGCCGATTCACGGATGGCACGTCGCTCAACCTGGGTGGATTTGCATGGAACGCAGATCAGCACACGAGGGCTAGGCTGCAGAAAGCTGTTTTCGTGAACCTTGTTGATAAAGTACTGCAGCATTTTTTCGCAGACGCTGAAGTCGGCGATCACACCGTCCTTCATCGGACGAATGGCAGCAATGTTGCCCGGCGTACGGCCGAGCATACGCTTGGCCTCGGTGCCGACAGCAACGACACTTTTCTGGTTACCGTGTGTCCGAATAGCCACAACCGATGGCTCATTCAGGACGATACCGCGCTCGCGCACGTAAATAAGGGTGTTGGCAGTGCCCAGGTCAATGGAAAGATCGCTGGAAAACATGCCACGCAGTTTCTTGAACATGGGAAAGGGACCCTAGGCAACGCGTGGGTAAAAAAGTGCGGCAAACTCTAACAACGACAGGGATTTTGGGCAAGGCGCCAATATGTTAAATTGGCCGCTTTTCTGTGCACCAAGCCCCACAATCGCGGCCTTGAGACCGTAGAAATGCGGTAGTGTTCCGACAATCTAACACACGGACGCCGTCCGTTCTGTTTTCCACTGGAGAATCCCATGGCGCTTGAACGCTCCGACGTGGAAAAAATCGCTCATTTGGCCTGCCTTGGCCTCAATGATGCCGATCTTCCACACATCACTTCGGCCCTGAACAGCATTCTCGGGCTGGTCGACGAAATGCAAGCGGTCAATACCGACGGTATCGAGCCGCTGGCCCACCCATTGGAAGCGAGCCAGCGCCTGCGTGCAGACGTCGTGACCGAAACCAATCATCGCGAGGCCTATCAGTCCATCGCACCAGCGGTCGAAAACGGCCTGTATCTGGTTCCGAAAGTCATCGACTAAAGGGAAAGAGCCTGCAATGCATCAATTGACTCTGGCCGAGATCGCCCGCGGACTCGCCGATAAAAAGTTTTCTTCCGAAGAGCTGACCAAAGTCCTGCTGGCACGTATCGCCCAGCTCGACCCGCAGCTCAACAGTTTCATCAGCCTCACCGAAGACCTGGCGCTGCAGCAGGCGAAAGCCGCTGACGCTCGTCGGGCCAACGGTGAGAGCGGCGCCCTGCTCGGCGCGCCGATCGCCCACAAAGACCTGTTCTGCACCCAGGGCATCCGCACCAGCTGCGGCTCGAAGATGCTCGACAACTTTAAAGCACCGTACGACGCCACCGTGGTCGCCAAACTGGCTGCTGCCGGGGCCGTTACCCTGGGCAAGACCAACATGGACGAATTCGCCATGGGGTCGGCCAACGAGTCGAGTTACTACGGCGCAGTGAAAAACCCGTGGAACCTGGAACACGTTCCGGGCGGTTCGTCTGGCGGTTCGGCGGCTGCAGTTGCCGCGCGCCTGTTGCCGGCAGCCACTGGCACCGACACCGGCGGTTCGATTCGTCAGCCTGCCGCGCTGACCAACCTCACCGGCCTGAAACCGACGTACGGTCGCGTTTCGCGCTGGGGCATGATCGCTTACGCATCCAGCCTCGATCAGGGCGGTCCATTGGCCCGCACCGCCGAAGACTGCGCGATCCTGCTGCAAGGCATGGCTGGTTTCGACCCGCAGGACTCCACCAGCATCGACGAGCCCGTGCCTGATTACAGCGCCGGCCTCAACGGTTCGCTGCAAGGCCTGCGCATCGGCGTGCCGAAAGAGTACTTCAGCGCAGGTCTGGACCCTCGCATCGCCGACCTGGTGATGGCCAGCGTTGAAGAGCTGAAAAAACTCGGCGCCGTGGTCAAGGAAATCAGCCTGCCGAACATGCAGCACGCAATCCCTGCGTACTACGTGATCGCCCCGGCGGAAGCCTCTTCCAACCTGTCGCGTTTCGACGGCGTGCGATTCGGCTATCGCTGCGAAGACCCGAAAAACCTGGAAGACCTGTACAAGCGTTCCCGTGGCGAAGGTTTCGGCCCGGAAGTGCAGCGCCGGATCATGGTCGGTGCCTACGCGCTGTCGGCCGGTTACTACGACGCCTACTACCTGAAGGCGCAGAAAATCCGTCGCCTGATCAAGAACGACTTCATGGCGGCCTTTAATGAGGTCGACATCATCCTCGGCCCAACCACGCCGAACCCGGCCTGGAAGCTCGGCGCCAAGAACAGCGACCCGGTCGCTGCGTACCTGGAAGACGTCTACACCATCACCGCCAACCTCGCCGGCTTGCCGGGCTTGTCCATGCCTGCAGGTTTTGTCGATGGCCTGCCGGTCGGCGTGCAGTTGCTCGCCCCGTATTTCCAGGAAGGCCGCTTGCTCAACGTTGCGCACCAGTATCAGTTGAACACTGACTGGCACACCCGCACCCCAACCGGCTTCTGAGGAGAAACACATGCAATGGGAAGTCGTGATCGGGCTGGAGATTCACACCCAGCTCACCACCCGGTCGAAAATCTTTTCCGGTAGTTCCACCACCTTCGGTTCCGAGCCGAACACCCAGGCCAGCCTGGTAGACCTGGGCATGCCCGGCGTATTGCCGGTGCTGAACCAGGAAGCGGTGCGCATGGCAGTGATGTTCGGTCTGGCCATCGATGCCGAGATCGGCCAGCACAACGTGTTCGCCCGCAAAAACTATTTCTACCCGGACCTGCCCAAGGGCTACCAGATCAGCCAGATGGAATTGCCGATCGTCGGCAAGGGCCACCTGGACATCGCGCTGGAAGACGGCACGGTCAAACGCGTCGGCATTACCCGCGCGCACCTGGAAGAAGACGCCGGTAAAAGCCTGCACGAAGAGTTCAACGGTGCCACCGGCATCGACCTGAACCGCGCCGGCACGCCGTTGCTGGAGATCGTTTCCGAGCCGGACATGCGCAGCGCCAAGGAAGCCGTGGCTTACGTCAAGGCAATCCATGCACTGGTGCGTTACCTGGGAATCTGCGACGGCAACATGGCCGAAGGTTCGCTGCGTTGCGACTGCAACGTGTCGATCCGTCCGAAGGGCCAGGTTGAATTCGGCACACGCTGCGAGATCAAGAACGTCAACTCGTTCCGCTTTATCGAGAAGGCGATCAACACCGAAGTGCAGCGTCAGATCGAGCTGATCGAAGACGGCGGCAAAGTGATCCAGCAGACCCGTCTGTACGATCCGAACAAGGACGAAACCCGTCCGATGCGCAGCAAAGAGGAAGCGAACGACTACCGTTACTTCCCCGATCCGGACCTGCTGCCGGTGGTCATCGAAGACTCGTTCCTCGACGATGTGCGCGCCACCCTGCCGGAACTGCCACCGCAGAAACGCGAGCGCTTCCAGGAACAGTTCGGTCTGTCGGTCTACGACGCCAGCGTCCTGGCCACCAGCCGCGAGCAAGCCGATTACTTCGAGAAAGTCGCGAGCATCGGCGGCGACGCCAAACTGGCGGCCAACTGGGTGATGGTTGAACTGGGCAGCCTGTTGAACAAACAAGGCCTGGACATCGACCAGTCGCCGGTTTCGGCCGAGCAACTGGGCGGCATGCTGCTGCGCATCAAGGACAACACCATCTCCGGCAAAATCGCCAAGGTGGTGTTTGAAGCCATGGCCAACGGCGAAGGCAGCGCGGACGAGATCATCGACAAGCGCGGCCTCAAGCAAGTGACCGACACCGGCGCGATCTCGGCGGTGCTGGACGAAATGCTCGCGGCCAACGCCGAGCAGGTCGAACAATACCGCGCGGCAGACGAAGCCAAACGCGGCAAGATGTTCGGCTTCTTCGTCGGCCAGGCCATGAAAGCCTCCAAAGGCAAGGCCAACCCGCAACAGGTCAACGAACTGCTGAAAAGCAAGCTCGAAGGCTGATGAGAATGGAGCCAGCATTCAAACCTGGCTCCATTCCCTGTGGGAGCGGGCTTGCTCGCGAACGCGGTCCGGCACTCAACGCAAGGTTGACTGTCAGAATGCATTCGCGAGCAAGCCCGCTCCCACATTTGTTTCCGGGATACCTTTTATGAAGCGTCTGCTCAGTGCCTGCGCCCTGCTCTCTCTACTGGCCGGTTGCGCCAGCACGGATGTTGTTGATCCACACGGCTACGACATGACTGGCGTAGCTTCGTATTACGGCGCCAAACACCATGGCAAACGCACCGCCAGCGGCGAGCGTTTCAACCAGCACGGCCTGACCGCCGCCCATCGCCAGTTGCCGTTCGGCACCCGGGTGAAGATTACCAACCTGAATAACGACAGGTCCTGCGTGGTGCGCATCAACGACCGCGGGCCATACTCACGTGGGCGCCTGATCGACGTGTCACGTGAAGCGGCCGAACAGTTGGGCATGCTGCGCAGTGGCACCGCGAAGGTTCGCGTGCAAGCCCTCGACGACTGATAGACGGAGCGCTGACTATTTTCGGACTGGCCGATTTACCCCTGATCAGCGTGATTGAATTGTTCAGCGGTCTGTTTTTACTGATCGCCGGTGCCGAACTGATGGTGCGCGCCGCCGTGCGCCTGGCCGCGCGACTGCATGTGCGGCCGCTGATCATCGGCCTGACCATCGTGGCCCTCGGCAGCAGCGCACCGCAGATGGCGGTCAGCCTGCAAGCCACCCTGGCGCAAAACGCCGACATCGCCGTCGGCAGCGTGATCGGCAGCAGCATCTTCAACATCCTCGTCACCCTCGGGCTCTCGGCGCTGATTATTCCGCTGCGGGTTTCGCGGCAATTGGTGCGCCTGGATATTCCGCTGATGATTGGCGCCAGCCTGCTGGTGTTCGTACTGGCGTGGAATGAAGAACTGAACCGCACAGACGGCATTATTCTGCTGGGCGCGCTGGTGCTGTACCTGGGCTTGCTACTGCGCCAGTCGCGGCACTCGGCCCGTCCGCCATCGAGCGCGCATGAAGCGCCACAGGCACCGTGGTTCAGCAGCTTGCTGATGATTGTCGCCGGGCTGGCGATGCTGGTGTTCGCCGGACACTTGCTGCTCGGCGCTGCGGTGGCGGTCGCCACCGACCTGGGGTTGTCGGAGCGGATCATCGGCCTGACGATCGTCGCCGTCAGCACATCCCTGCCGGAGCTGGCCACTTCGTTGATTGCCGCGTTGCGCGGTCAGCGGGACATCGCGGTAGGCAACGTAATCGGCAGCAATCTGCTCAACCTGTTGGGCGTGCTAGGGCTTACCGCATTGATCGCGCCGTCGCCGCTGTCGGTCTCGCCCAATGCCCTGGATTTCGACCTGCCGGTGATGCTCGGTGTCGCGGTGCTGTGCCTGCCGGTGTTCTATTCCGGCTACCGGGTGACGCGCGCCGAAGGCCTGCTGTTTTTGGGTTTGTACCTGGCCTATGGGCTGCACGTGGTGTCGTTCACCACGGGAATGCCGCTGGCCGGCAAGCTTGAACACCTGATGCTGTTTTTCGTCCTGCCGGCGCTGGTGGCGTTTTTGCTGTTCACCTCGCTACGCGCCTGGCGTCGCCAACACCACAAGAGGGAATTGCCATGAGCACTGATAAAAAGCCTGGGCTTGAAGTCCGTCGCCAAGTGATGGGCGACGCTTTCGTCGACCGCGCCTTGGGCAACGCCACCGAGTTCACTCAGCCGCTGCAGGACTTCGTCAACGAACACGCCTGGGGCGGTGTGTGGAATCGCGAAGGTCTGCCGCTGAAAACCCGCAGCCTGATCACCCTCGCCGCGCTGACCGCGTTGAAGTGCCCGCAAGAATTGAAAGGCCACGTGCGCGGTGCGCTGAACAACGGCTGCACCGTGGAAGAGATTCGCGAGGCGCTGCTGCATTGCGCGGTGTATGCCGGCGTGCCGGCGGCGATCGATGCCTTTCGGGCGGCGCAGGAAGTGATTGATAGCTATCAGAAGCCGGAGTAAATCCCTGGATTTTCGCCGTCAGTGACATCGCCATCGCGGGCAAGCCCGCTCCCACAGGGATCTGCCTTGTTGCATAAATTGCATAAGCACTGAAGACCTTTGTGGGAGCGGGCTTGCCCGCGATGAGGCCCTGAAGAACACCGCAAAACCTTCAGTTAAATCCACCCACCCCACTGCAACAAAAAGATCCCGATGTTGGTGGTGACCGCCGCCATCAGCGTGGTAATCACGATGATCGCTGCCGCCAGTTCATGATTGCCATTGGCCTGCCGAGCCATGACGAAACTGGCCGCGGCGGTCGGGCTGCCGAAGTACAAAAACAGAATCCCCAACTCCGCCCCGCGAAAACCCCAGAGCCAGGCGCCAAGCGTCGCCAGCACCGGCAGGCCGATCATCTTCACCAGGCTTGAACTCAGCGCCATCGTGCCGCTTTTGCGCATCGCCGCCAGTGACAACGTGCCCCCGATGCAGATCAGCGCCAACGGCAAGGTGGTTTGCGCCAGGTACTGGCCGGACGTTTCCAGCCACCCCGGCAAACCGATCTTGAAATACGCAAACGGCGCCGCCGCAAACACGCTGATGATCAGCGGGTTGACCATCACACTTTTGCAGATACTCCATGGGTCAGACTTGATCACCGGGCTGTAGACCGCCAGCACGATGGTCGAAAGTGTGTTGTAAAACAGGATCACCAACGCCGCGAGAATGGCCCCGAGGGAAATCCCGTAGTCGCCGTACATGCTCGCCGCCAGTGCCAGACCGATAACGCCGTTGTTACCGCGAAACGCCCCTTGGGTGTAGATCCCCCGGTCTTCCCTCGGGCATTTCCAGATCGCCCAGCCCCAGGCAATCGCAAAACACATCAGCGTGGCAATCGAGAAGTAGATCAGCAGCGCCGGTTGCAGCGCGGCATGCAGGTCGGCATGCAAGATGCCCAGAAACAGCAACGCCGGCATGGTGACGTTGAACACCAGGGCCGACGCGGTATGAATGAAGTTGTCGTTGATCCAGTCGATGCGCTTGAGCAGCGCCCCCAGAAACAGCATGGCAAACACCGGCGCGGTGATGTTCAGGGTTTCGAGGAAAATAGCCAGCATGCCGGAAGAACCTTGGGTGGGCGTCGTTAGGGGGCTAATGATAAGCCACTTTCACCCGGATCGTTCCCACGCTCTGCGTGGGAACGCCTCTTGTGACGCTCTGCGTCACGCTTTTGGGACGCAGAGCGTCCCGGGCTGCATTGCCACGCAGAGCGTGGGAACGATCATTACGTGATCGGCGCAGGATTGAACAAGGTAATGTCGTTATGCAGCTTGTGCTGCTCCGCCCATGTCTGTTTCTTGCCGCTGGCCACGTCCAGGTAGTAGTGGAACAACTCCCAGCCAAGCTCTTCAATCGACGCCCGCCCGGTAGCAATCCGCCCGGCATCGATATCGATCAAATCCGGCCAGCGTTGCGCCAGTTCTGTGCGGGTCGACACCTTCACCACCGGTGCCATAGCCAACCCATAAGGCGTACCCCGCCCGGTGGTGAACACATGCAGGTTCATCCCCGCCGCCAACTGCAACGTCCCGCAGACAAAATCACTGGCCGGGGTCGCGCAGAAAATCAGCCCTTTGCGCTTGAATCGCTCGCCAGGGCCAAGCACCCCATTGATCGCGCTGCTGCCGGATTTGACGATCGAGCCCAAGGACTTCTCGACAATGTTCGACAACCCGCCCTTCTTGTTCCCCGGCGTGGTGTTGGCACTGCGATCCGCTTCGCCCTTGGCCAGGTAACGGTCGTACCAGTCCATCTCCCGCACCAGTTCCTGAGCCACTTCCTCGGTTTCGGCGCGGGACGTCAGCAGGTAAATCGCGTCGCGCACCTCGGTGACTTCGGAAAACATCACCGTCGCACCGGCCCGCAGCAACAGGTCCGAGGCGTAGCCGAGCGCCGGGTTGGCAGTGATGCCAGAGAACGCATCGCTGCCGCCGCACTGCATGCCGAGGATCAACTCGGACGCTGGCACGGTTTCCCGACGACGCAGATCAAGCTTCTTCAAGCGGGTTTCAGCCAGCGCCATGATCTGCTCGATCATCTCGGTGAAACCGTGGCTGGAATCCTGCAAGCGATACAGCCACGGATCGCTCAAATCCACCGAGCTATCGTTCTCGTGCATCACCTGCCCGGCCTGCAATTTCTCGCAGCCCAGGCTGATCACCAGCGCTTCGCCACCCAGGTTCGGGTTGCGCGCCAGATTGCGCACGGTGCGGATCGGGATGTACGCGTCGGTGGCGGTGATCGCCACGCCGCAGCCGTAACTGTGGGTCAGCGCCACCACGTCGTCGACATTCGGATACTTGGGCAGCAGTTCGTCCTTGATGCGTTTTACCGCGTGATCCAGCACGCCAGTGACGCATTGCACCGTGGTGGTGATGCCCAGAATGTTGCGCGTGCCGACGGTGCCGTCGGCGTTGCGATAACCCTCGAAGGTGAAGCCTTCCAGCGGTGCCTGCGCGGCCGGCACTTCGGTGGACAGCGGCAGGCTGTCCAGCGGTGGCGCGGTCGGCATGCGCAGTTGATCTTCCTTGACCCAGCTGCCGCGAGGAATCGGCTGCAACGCGTAACCGATTGTCTGGCCGTAACGAATCACCTGGCCGCCCTCGGGAATGTCCTCGAGAGTGACCTTGTGGCTCTGCGGCACGAAATCCACGGTGACCAAACCATCGGGGAATTCGGTGCCGGCCGGCACGCCCTGATCATTGACCACGATCACCACATTGTCCCGCTCGTGCAGGCGGATGTAGCGCGGCGAGTCGGAATGTTCAATCAACTGCATGACGCCGCTCCTCAGGAATGCGCTTCAGATAACTTATTGTTGGTTTCAGGACCGCTGACAGGCGGTTCTTTGAGTACCACACGTTTGATCGGGCCAACGATCACCAGATAGCTGAAGACGGCTACCAGCGCGTTGCAACCGACGAACACCAGCGCCCATTTGAACGAACCGGTGGAGCTGATGATGTAGCCGATAACGATCGGCGTGGTGATCGACGCAATGTTACCGAAGGTGTTGAACAGGCCACCGCTGAGACCGGCGATCTGTTTCGGCGAGGTGTCGGACACCACCGCCCAGCCCAACGCGCCCACGCCTTTGCCGAAGAAGGCCAGGGCCATGAAGCCGACGACCATCCATTCCACGTCTACATAGTTGCAAGCCACGATGCTACTGGAAACCAGCAGGCCGGCGATGATCGGCGCCTTGCGGGCGAAGGTCAGCGAGTGGCCTTTGCGCAGCAGGTAATCGGAAATCACCCCACCGAGCACACCACCGATAAACCCGCAGATCGCCGGCAACGAGGCAATGAAACCAGCCTTGAGGATGGTCATGCCGCGCTCCTGCACCAGGTACACCGGGAACCAGGTGAGGAAGAAGTAGGTGATGCCGTTGATGCAGTACTGGCCCAGATACACGCCGAGCATCATGCGGTTGGTGAGCAGCTGGCGGATGTAGTCCCACTTCGGACCGTCGCCTTTTTTGCCTTTGCCTTTGTCCTGGTCCATGTCGACCATGCCGCCGTTGTCGGCGATGTGCTTGAACTCGGCGTCGTTGATCATCGGGTGCTGGCGCGGGCTGTAGATCACCTTCAGCCAGATCCCCGAAAAGACGATGCCGATCAGCCCCATGACGATGAACACGTGCTGCCAGCCGAAGCTGTAGACGATCCAGCCCATCAGCGGTGCGAACAACACGGTGGCGAAGTATTGCGCCGAGTTGAAGATCGCAGACGCCGTACCGCGCTCAGCGGTCGGGAACCAGGCCGCCACGATGCGTGCGTTGCCGGGGAAGGATGGCGCTTCGGCCAGGCCCACCAAAAAGCGCAGCATGAACAGCGCAACCACCGCCGTGGACATGCCGAACTCACCAACATAACCCTGCAGCACAGTGAACAGTGACCAGGTGAAGATGCTCAGCGCGTAGATTTTTTTCGAACCGAAACGGTCCAGCAGCCAGCCACCGGGAATTTGCCCGGCCACGTAGGCCCAACCGAATGCGGAGAAGATATAACCGAGGGTGACCGCGTCGATGCCGAGGTCTTTTTGCAGGCTGGAGCCGGCGATTGCGATGGTAGCCCGGTCGGCGTAGTTGATCGTGGTCACCAGAAACAGCATGAGCAGGATCAAATAGCGGACGTGAGTCGGCTTGGTCGATTGCATTGTAGATGTACTCCCACTGATTATTTTTATGCGCGGGTGAATCTTCTTTGATCTGTCTTTTGTGGGAGCTGGCCTGCCAGCGATACAGGCCACTCGGTGTGTCAGTCACACCGCGATGATGCTATCGCTGGCAGGCCAGCTCCCACAGGTATTGCGTGTATCAGGAGCCGATGTAGCTGGTCTTCACGACCGTGTAGAACTCTTGTGCATAGCGACCTTGCTCACGTGAGCCATAGGATGAACCTTTACGCCCACCAAACGGAACGTGGTAATCCACGCCGGCGGTCGGCAGGTTGACCATCACCATCCCGGCCTGGGAGTGACGCTTGAAGTGGTTGGCGTACTTCAGCGACGTGGTGGCGATACCCGCTGACAGGCCGAACTCGGTGTCGTTGGCCATGGCCAGCGCTGCCTCGTAATCGGCGACGCGAACGATGTTGGCCACCGGGCCGAAGATCTCTTCGCGGCTGATGCGCATCGCCGCTGTGCTGTCGGCAAACAGCGTCGGCGCGAGGAAGTAGCCTTCGGTGTCGCACGCCACCAGACCACCGCCACTGACCAGACGTGCACCTTCGGACTGGCCGATGTCGATGTACTTCAGGTCCTGTTCAAGCTGAGCCTGCGAGACGACCGGACCGATATCAGTGCCGGTTTTCAGCGCGTGACCGACCTTGATCGACTTCATGCGCTCGGCCATGGCTTCGACGAATTTGTCGTGAATCCCGGCGGTGACGATGAAGCGGCTCGACGCGGTGCAACGCTGCCCGGTGGAGTAGAACGCGCTCTGTACCGACAGCTCGACCGCTTGCTTGAGATCGGCGTCATCGAGAATGATCTGCGGGTTCTTGCCGCCCATTTCCAGCTGCACTTTCGCTTGGCGCGACACGCAGCTGACGGCGATCTGCCGACCGACACCGACGGAGCCGGTGAAGCTGATGCCGTCGACTTTCGGGCTTTGCACCAGTGCATCGCCAACCACGCGACCGCTGCCCATCACCAGGTTGAACACGCCGGCCGGGAAGCCTGCGCGGGAGATGATTTCCGCCAGCGCCCAGGCACAACCCGGTACCAGATCAGCAGGCTTCAGCACGACGCAGTTGCCGTAAGCCAGAGCCGGTGCGATTTTCCACGCCGGGATCGCGATCGGGAAGTTCCACGGGGTGATCAGGCCGACCACACCCAACGCTTCGCGGGTCACTTCGACGTTAACGCCCGGACGCACCGACGGCAAATAGTCGCCGGACAGGCGCAGGCATTCACCGGCGAAGAACTTGAAGATGTTGCCGGCGCGGGTCACTTCGCCGATGGCTTCGGGCAGGGTCTTGCCCTCTTCCCGGGCCAGCAACGTGCCGAGTTCTTCGCGGCGGGCGAGGATCTCAGTGCCGACTTTATCCAGTGAATCGTGGCGAGCCTGGATGCCGGAAGTGGACCAGGCCGGGAACGCGGCGCGAGCGGCGTCGATGGCGGCGTGGACCTGGGCCAGATCGGCCTTGGCGTAATCGCCGATGGTATCGGTCAACTCCGACGGGTTGATGTTGGCCGAGTAATCGGCACCCGAGACCCATTCACCATTGATGTAGTTGTCGTAACGCTTTGCATCAGCCACTTGAAGATCTCCTCACGCAAGAAGCCGCTGATTGCTCAGCGGCCCTGGTTTATCGAGTGTTATTGCGCACCTTGCTTGTCGATCAGCGCGGCGAGCATTTCGTACTCTTCGCCCGTCAGATCGGTCAGCGGCGCACGCACAGGACCTGCGTCATAGCCTGCAATTTTTGCCCCGGCCTTGACGATGCTCACGGCGTAACCGGCCTTGCGGTTGCGGATGTCCAGGTACGGCAGGAAGAAGTCGTCGATGATCTTGCCAACGGTGGCGTGATCTTCGCGAGCAATGGCGTGGTAGAAATCCATCGCGGTTTTCGGGATGAAGTTGAACACCGCCGAGGAGTAAACCGGCACGCCCAGCGCCTTGTAGGCCGCGGCGTAGACTTCGGCGGTCGGCAAACCGCCCAGGTAGCTGAAGCGATCGCCGAGGCGGCGACGGATCGACACCATCAACTCGATATCGCCCAGACCATCCTTGTAACCGATCAGGTTCGGGCAGCGTTCGGCCAGGCGCTCCAGCAGTGGCGCGGTCAGGCGGCAGACGTTGCGGTTGTAAACCACCACGCCGATTTTTACCGATTTGCACACCGCTTCAACGTGGGCGGCAACGCCGTCCTGGCTGGCTTCGGTCAGGTAGTGCGGCAGCAGCAACAAGCCTTTGGCGCCCAGACGCTCGGCTTCCTGTGCGTATTCGATGGCCTGGCGGGTGGCGCCGCCTACGCCGGCAAGAATTGGCACGCTGGTAGCGCAAGTGTCGACGGCAGTCTTGATGATTTCCGAATATTCGCTGGCCGCCAGAGAGAAGAACTCACCGGTGCCGCCCGCGGCGAACAATGCCGAGGCGCCGTATGGGGCCAGCCATTCGAGACGCTTGATGTAGCCCGCGCGATGGAAATCGCCCTGAGCATTGAAGTCGGTGACCGGGAACGACAGCAGGCCGGAAGAGAGGATGGACTTCAGTTCTTGTGGATTCATTATTCGAACACCCTGGGTAGCAACGTTGTGTGAGAAAACCGTTCAGCCTTCGCCGAAGTTGTAGGTCATCGTACAACTTAAAATACAACCGTCAACTGCATTTCATCGCGAGCCGCAAAATTGGCGTAGGAAAAAGTAATTCCTTGACGTAGGAAATTTCTCATCTATGATCCAAATAACTGTATATACATACAGTTAAATTTGAATCTACCTACGACATATCAAGGAGCTAGAAATGTCAGGTCTATACGCACAACCGAAGGAAAATACCCGACAGATCATCGCCGATCTGGATGATCTTTTTACCGAGCACGGCATCGCCATTTCTGGCGATGGCGAAACTTTGAAGCTGCTCGCGGGCAGCACTCATACTCACAAAAACCAGCAACCCACCTCACCGAAAAAAACGCTGAAAGGTGCGCCGCAACTGAGGTTCGAGGGTGCTGAACACACCGCTATCGGCGACAGCACCTTGTTGCGCTTCATCAAGGACGCCCCCGCTATTCCAGCCTCACAGGTAGAGCTGCATTTACCCAACGGGCTGGCGCTGACCTATGGCCAGGTCATCGCGCTGGGAGGGGATTTCTATGGAATTCCCGATCAACCGATCAACGAAGGCGCGACACCCGCCGAACGAATCCAGCGCTTTACCAACGCCTTCAACTCCCTGGCGGTACTGCCGGCCTCAAACGCCGAGGCGAAGTTGATCCTCGGTGTCATGCAGAAAGAAATCGCCGCCATCAATCAAGCGATCAGGGACGGTAAAGAGCCTCATGAGGCTTATGACGCCCTAGGTGATACGTTGTCGGAAGAGTGGAACAAGATCACCGGTGGCGGCAGTTTCGTTTCGGCGCTATTCCCTTTGGGGCGTTATCTGAAACTGGCCGCCAACAATGCTGACCACTTTGCCGAATGGGCGTTGCTGGCTTACATCGCCGGGCACACGGCAGCGCTGCAACAAGCAGTGCTGGCCCACAACAGCGGTGATGAAAAGCAGTTGGAGCTGGCCTATGCGATGAACGCTTTTGCCGATCACTCTCTGACCGACCTATTTTCCGCCGGTCACCTGCGAGTACCGCGCAAACAGTTGGCGGCAGTGGTCACGCCCAGTGATCTCGGCTCGTTGATTACCCGCTTCATGCACGATGAAGACAGCAAGTTCGGCCTCAACGTGAGCAATGGCAACGGCGATCGCTGGCACGCCTACGGCGACAAGCGCTACTTCGACGCGATCGACAGCGCCAATCGCGCCCAGGTGAATCAAGCGGTTCAAGAGTCTGCGGATGAAGTGTTCGCAGCGTACCTCAGTGGCACTGCTCCATCGGCCGGCAGCTTTGCTGCGTTGAAAAGGCTGCCTGATCTGCAAACTGTATTGAACCCGGCGGGCAATTTCTCGCCGCTGTTCAAGGTCGAGGGCAACAAGGTGTTGCGGCGCAAGGACGTCAACAACTTGAACGATACCGCCACCGTGGACGACTGGTGGGGCTGGAGCACGTATCTGCTGCTCAAGGACTACCAACCAACTGGTGTGCTGAATTCAGCGGCCAATGCCTGATAAGGAGATCACTGATGACTATCAAATTGAAACTGGAACTGGCTTCTGGCCAGTCGCTGAAAGGTGCGCCGTTGGAGTTGTTGTCGAAGGGTGTGTCGATTGCCCGGGCGGTTGTGAATGAGCGCGGGCATGCGATTTTCGATGCCAAACCTGGGGCTGCCGGGTTGGCGGTGAGGGTGGATCGGGGAATTTTGAAGACAATCTGAAAGATTAATTGATGGCGACTGACCCCATCGCGGGCAAGCCCGGCTCCCACAGGTTTCTGTGTACTTTCACACTATTGTGATCGACACAAAAACCTGTGGGAGCCGGGCTTGCCCGCGATGGCGTTCTTTCTGGTGACGCTCAGCCCCGCTGCGCCTGCGCCTCTTCATGCGCCTGGCGCAACCGCTCGCGGCTATTGGTCAAGTGCAAGCGCATGGCCGCCCGCGCTGCATCGGAATCCTGGCGGGCAATTGCGTCATAAATCTCTTCGTGCTCACGACTCAGACGACTCATGTAGTGCTGTTGGTCGTCATGGGCCAGGCGCGCGGAGTTCAGGCGCGTGCGTGGAATGATGCTGGTGCCCAGGTGGGTCATGATGTCGGTGAAGTAGCGGTTGCCCGTCGCCAGGGCGATTTGCAGGTGGAACTGGAAGTCCGAAGCCACCGCATCGCTGGCGTGGGAGACGCTCTCATTCAGCGCATCCAGCGCCGCTCGCATCAACGCCAACTGCTCAGGAGTGCGACGTTGCGCGGCAAGGCCGGCGGATTCCACTTCCAGGCTGATGCGCAATTCCAGAATTGCCAGCACATCGCGCAAGGTCACCACGGTGGCCGGATCAATACGGAAACCGCTCGGGCTCGGGGTATCGAGCACGAAGGTGCCAATGCCGTGACGGGTTTCAACCTGGCCTGCGGCCTGCAAACGGGAAATCGCTTCGCGCACCACGGTGCGACTGACGCCATGGGCATCCATGATCGCTGACTCGGTGGGCAACTTGTCGCCACGCTTGAGGTGACCGTCGCGGATCTGCTCGGACAGCACCGTCACCAGTTCCTGAGCGAGGCTGCGGCGCTTGCGAGGGAGGCGAGGTGCGTCGATCGGGTTTTCCATGGTGAACGTCTTTC
The DNA here is from genome assembly GCF_058802325.1 of Pseudomonas sp. GW822-FHT02E03. Classification (NCBI taxonomy): domain Bacteria; kingdom Pseudomonadati; phylum Pseudomonadota; class Gammaproteobacteria; order Pseudomonadales; family Pseudomonadaceae; genus Pseudomonas; species Pseudomonas sp. GW822-FHT02E03. Next base: position 89,438 of record NZ_JBXAOA010000004.1, read on the forward strand.
TCGAAAAAGCGGCTGAATCCGCATCATAGCTCAACGCGGTTGTACGATCACCGTCGGCATCCACTATCCCCTGTGGGAGCGGGCTTGCTCGCGAAGGCGGTGTGTCAGACACCTCAATGTTGGATGTCAGACCGCTTTCGCGAGCAAGCCCGCTCCCACAAGGGGATTGCGGTGTTCAGGCGGTCACGGTCTGATCCACCAAATGGCCACTCTCGATACGCACATGCCGTGGATGGAAACGCTTCAGGCTGCTGCGATGGCCAACGCTGACGATGCTCAGTCCAGGCAACTCATCAATCAATGCCTGATACAGCGACGCTTCATCCTCTTCGTCCATCGCCGAAGTGGCTTCGTCCATGTACAGCCATTGCGGCGCATACAGCAGCGCACGGGCGAAGGCCAAACGTTGCTGTTCGCCTGGCGAGAGCATGCGCTGCCAGTGATTGGCTTCATCCAGACGCGTAATCAGGTGTGGCAAGCGGCAGGTTTCCAGGACGTGGACGTAACGCTCATGCGGGTAGGTGTCGCCCGGCTGTGGATAACTCAGCACCTCGCGCAGGGTACCAATCGGCAGATAGGGTTTTTGCGGCAGGAACAGATACCGCCCCGTGGGCAGACGGATGCTGCCGTGGCCAGCCGGCCAAAGATGCCCCATCGCCCGCAGCAACGTTGATTTGCCGCTGCCAGAACGACCGCTGAGCATGACGCGCTCGCCCTCCTCCACCGTCATGTCGGCGTTGGTCAGCAGGTGACGACCGTCAGCGAGGTCAAGGCCAAGGTTTTGCACCTTCAACGTTGTGCCCTGATTCTGCACATCGATGGCCGGCGCACGCTGCTCGTTATCGGTCATGGCTTGATGGAAACTCAATAGACGATCGCAAGTGGCACGCCACTCGGCAAGGCCCTGGTATGCACTGATGAACCAGCTGAAGTTTTCCTGAACGTTGCCGAACGCCGAGTTGATTTGCATCAGCTCACCCAGCTCGATCTTGCCGGCAAAGTAACGAGGTGCAGCGACCATGAACGGGAAGATGATTGCGATCTGGCCATAACCGGAAGTGAAAAAGGTCAGGCGCTTGGACACTTTCATGATGTCCCAGAAGTTGTGCCAGACCATGCTGAAGCGGCTGCTCAGACGGCGGTTCTCATTGGGTTCTCCGTTGTACAACGCAATGCTTTCGGCATTCTCGCGGACTCGTACCATCGAGAAACGCAAATCGGCTTCGAAACGTTGTTGGTTGTTGTTGAGGCCGATCAGGCGACGTCCGATCAAATGCGTGAGCCAGCTGCCGACGATGGCGTAAACCAGTGCACACCAGAACATGTAGCCGGGAATCGTATAGCCAAACACTTCGATGCTGCCTGAGACGCCCCACAGAATAATCGAGAACGACACCAGGCTGACGACGGTGCGGATCAAACCAAGGCCCAGGAGCAAGGTGTTGGTGGTGAATTTATTGAGGTCTTCGGAAATGCGCTGGTCCGGGTTATCGGTGTAACCGCCCTGCTCCAGCTGATAGTAGTTCTTGTTGCCCAACCAACGGGTGAAGTGTTTCTCGGTGAGCCAGGCCCGCCAACGAATGGTCAGCATCTGGGTCAGGTAGAGCTGATACACCGCAGCGAGAATTGCCACGGCCGCGATGCCGCAGAAATACAGGATCAAATGCCAGAAGGCCGCTTCGTCCTTCTTTTGCAGGGCGTTATAGAAATCCTTGTACCAACTGTTGAGCCACACTGAAATCGCCACGCTGAACAATGACAGCGCGATCACCGCGATCAACAACGTCCAGGCCTTGCCCTTCTCTTCACTGCGCCAGTAAGGCGTGGTCATCGCCCAGACTTTGCGAAAAAACTGCCCGCGCACAGCATCATTGACCGCGCAATATTCAGCGTTCTGATTCATGGATAAGGCTCGATAAAGAAAAGAACACACACGAGCCGATCATAAATGATCGGCCCGGCTTGTAACGAGGTGTGACAACAATTGTTCAGCGCCGGTTCAGCGACGGACTGGACGCTTCTGCAGTTTGCGCTGCAGCGTGCGGCGGTGCATGCCCAAGGCGCGGGCGGTAGCGGAGATGTTGCCTTCGTGCTCGGTCAATACGCGCTGGATGTGCTCCCACTGGAGGCGATCCACAGACATCGGGTTTTCCGGCACCAGGGTGTCGAGGTCGGCGTGCTCGGAGAGCAACGCGGCCAGCACGTCATCGGCATCCGCCGGTTTGCACAAGTAATTGCAGGCGCCACGCTTGATCGCCTCGACGGCGGTGGCAATGCTCGAGTAACCGGTGAGGATCACCACGCGCATTTCCGGGTCGAGTTCCAGCAGTTTGGGCAACAACACCAGGCCCGAATCGCCGTCCATTTTCAGATCCAGGGCGGCGTAATCCGGTATATCGGCCTGGGCGATGGTCAGGCCTTCTTCGGCGGACCCTGCGGTAGTCACGCGAAAACCACGGCGAGCCATGGCGCGAGCCATCACGCGGGTGAAGGTTGCGTCGTCGTCTACCAGCAGCAAATGCGGCAGTTCTTCGCCTTCGACTTGGATCTCGTCACTCATGTTCGTCTCCTCGGGCGACACGGGGCAGGCGCAGCTCGGTAAGCGTGCCACCTTCCTCATGACTGTAGAGTTTCACTGAGCCGCCGGCGCGTGTCACGCTGGCCTTGCTCAAAAACAGGCCCAGGCCGAAACCTTTGCCCTTGGTGGTAAAAAACGGTTTGCCAATCTGCTCGGCAATAGCCAATGGCACACCGGCGCCATGGTCGCGAATGCTGATGGTCAAGTCCTCGGCATTCCAGTCCAGGGTCACTTGCAAGCCTTCGGGGCACGCATCGGCGGCGTTGTTCAGCAAATTCAGCAGAGCCTGGGTCAGGTCCGGCGGCGGCGCCATGCGCGGCACGGTCCCCTGGCCCAGGCGCTGGAAGCGATAACTGGCTTCCGGGCGCATCAGGTGCCAACGGTTCAGGGCTTCGTCGAGCCAGTCGGTGACGTCTTGCATCTCCACAGCCAAGCGACGATTGGCTTCCGCCGCCCGCACCAACTGCTGCAAGGTCTCTTTGCAGAGTTTGACCTGATCCTGCAGCACGCTCAAATCGTCCTGCAACAGCGGGTCGGGATGGTCCTGGCGCATTTCCTTGAGCAGCACGCTCATGGTCGCCAGCGGTGTGCCCAGCTCATGGGCAGCACCCGCCGCCTGGGTCGCGACGGCCAGTAATTGCTGATCGCGCAGGCCTTCTTCGCGACGAATGGCGCGCAATTCTTCCTGACGACGCAGCTCTTCGGCCATGCGGGCGGCGAAGAACGTGATCACCGCCGCCGCCAGGGCAAAGCTCAGCCACATGCCGTAGATCTGCAGGTTTTCCCGGGCGATCGGGAACGTTTCCAGCGGGTAGAACTGCGCCAGCAGCAACGTGTAAAGCGCCAGGGCGATACCCGACAGAATCACCGAATAGCGCCATGGCAGCGTCACGGCGGCGATGGTCAATGGCACCAGGTAATAAGAGACGAACGGGTTGGTCGAGCCGCCGGAGAAGTACAGCAAGGCACTGTGGATAAACAGGTCGCAGGCCAGTTGCACGGCGTATTCGAGCTCGGTCACCGGCCACGACGTGCGCAGACGAACCGCCGTGAACGCGCACAGCAACATCGAGCAACCCAGGGTCATTGCCAGTTGCACCCACGGCAACGGCAACAGGTCGAACCAGTAGGCCAGCCCCACAGAACCGGCCTGAGCGGCCAGCACCAACGTGCGGATGAACGTAAGCCGCCAGAGGTTCTGGCGAGTGGCGGAAGTGATTTGAACGGGGGCGAGCATGAGCTCTCCTGATGAGCGCTCCAGGCGGATCGCACGGAGTATAACCAAGCCGCGGGCCTGAGAGGCGAAAGTGCGGCAAACGACCACATGGCAGAAAGAATTGCTGCGTCTATAAGGACGCCTTCGCGGGCAAGCCACGCTCCCACATTGGAATGCGTTCCCCTGTGGGAGCGTGGCTTGCCCGCGATTGGCTGCGAAGCAGCCACCTGCTGATTATCTGTATAGAAGTTGTAACTGTGCGAACCGGACCATTGAAGCTAGAGTCTGATGGTTTCACGCAGGTTCGGACCTTAACCCCTGCGCATCGTCCAAGGAGCTTTTCATGCACACATTGCGCCGCAGCGCCGCCCTTCTTGCCTTAAGCGTTGGCACCGTCGCCAGCCTTCCAGCCCTGGCCGTCGACGAACTGCATTACAACCAGATCTCCCTGCGCGCCGAAGTCAGCCAGGAAGTGGCCCGCGACCTGATGATCGTGACCCTCTACACCGAAGAGCAAAACAGCGACCCGGCCAAACTCGCCGCCGACGTCAGCACCACCATGAACAAGGCGCTGGCACAGGCTAAAGAAGTCAAAGACATCACCCTGCGCCAGGGCAGCCGCAACAGCTACCCGATCTACGACACCAAAGGCCAGAAAATCATCGGTTGGCGTGAACGCGCCGAACTGCGCCTGGAAAGCTCGGATTTCGCGGCCCTCTCCAAACTCACCGGTGAACTGCTCACCGACCTGAAAATGGGCGGCATGGACTTCGCCATCGCCACCCCAACCCGCAAGGCCAGCGAAGACGCCCTGCTCAAGGAAGCCGTGACCGCCTTCAAGTCCCGCGCCCAACTGGCCACCGACGCCCTGGGCGGCAAGAGCTACAAAATCGTCAACCTGAACCTCAACAGCAACGGTTATCCACAGCCGTACATGCGCGGGCCGATGATGATGAAAGCCGCGGCCGGCATGGATTCGGCGCCGGTGACGCCGGAAGTTGAAGCAGGCACCAGCCAGGTCAGCATGACGGCGGATGGGGCGATTGAAGTGTTGATGCAGTGATTGGATAAGGGTTAAACGAAAACCGGCGATCAATAAGTGATCGCCGGTTTTTTTGTGCCCTGAAGAAATGGAGTTTGTCCGTCAGGCCTTGTGTTGATTGATCTGCCGTCAATCGCGGGCAAGTCGAATCGTCGCACCGCCGCTCCCACAAGGTCATGCGCCAACTTCAAATCAGCACAAATCCTGTGGGAGCGGGCTTGCCCGCGAAAGCGGTGTGTCAGTCACTGCGATGTTGGATGTACCGCCGTCTTCGCGAGCAAACCCGCTTCCACATTGTTTGCGGTGTGTCTATGTCAGATCTACGTTATCCAACGCCCGGTTCACCGCCAACTCCGCCAACATGATGATCTGTTGAATCGCCAACACTGTATTGCGCTGCGGGCCGATCAGGTGGGTGGCGAAATCACTGGCCAGGACACTGGCCGAGGCCAATGACTCGCAGGCTTGTGCCAACAGGCTTTCGGTATCCATGTTGGGGGCGATCATATACATCGTGCTGGGACGACGGGGTGTCGGGGCGTATGGGGCGGGTGGATCGAGGTAGTAATCGAGGGCGCGTTTTATGGCTTCGCGGTCTTTAAGTAGTTCTTCAGTGCGCAAGGCTTCGACGTTGGGGGTGGTGGTGTTGAAGGGTGGGTCCGGGATTAACTTATCCATGCAATTTTCCTTTTGAAATTGGAGCCATCAATTTCCGATCTCACTCGGCGAAGAGGTGGCAGCTATGTGCGGTGTGAGATTACCGGCAAAAGGAACCCGGCCAGACCGAGGTCTGCCCGCACACAGCCGCCATAACGCATTTGCTGGCAGCGGATAAGCTGGCGGCAATTATGGAGTGGCTCGCGTGGGTTTCCAATCGTTTAGCCGGGATCTCACTCCCGATCACTGAGTTTTCAGTGACAGCCAAAGATTAGAGGCACTGCTTCCTACCCGGCAACCTGAAAAATGCGTGGGAAAGCTCTGTGTTTCTTACACATCGTTCAACAAAAAAATGGAATGCAGAGCAGGCCGCCAAGCCAACAACCAGCTTGAATATGCCGAGATAGAGGGGTTCCCCTTACAAACGGATATTTCCGCCAATCTCACCAACAACGCTACCCTCAGGAAAACATCGCCGCCAAACCCACGGGGACTCCATGGAAAGAACCACCGTCAAACCACTTCTGCTTGCTCTCGCCCTCGCTACAACCGCATCACTCGCACAAACCGCCCAAGCCGCCCAAGCCGCCACCACCCTGGTCTACTGCTCAGAAGCCAGCCCCGCCGGTTTCGACCCCAGCCAATACACCAGCGGCACCGACTTCGACGCATCAGCCGAAACCGTCTTCAACCGCCTCACCCAATTCAAACGCGGCGGCACCGAAGTCGAACCCGGCCTGGCGACAAATTGGGATGTCTCCCAGGACGGCCTCAGCTACACCTTCCACCTGCGCGACGGCGTGAAATTCCACACCACCGACTACTTCACCCCGACCCGCGACTTCAACGCCGATGACGTCCTGTTCACCTTCCAGCGCCTGCTCGACCCGCAGAATGCGTTCCGTAAAGCCTACCCGGCCGAGTCGCCGTACTTCACCGACATGGGCCTGAACACCACGATCAAAAGCATCGACAAGATCGACGACCACACCGTGCGCTTCAGCCTGAACAACATCGACGCCGCATTCGTGCAGAACCTCGCCATGAGCTTCGCCTCGGTGCAGTCCGCCGAATACGCCGCCCAACTGTTAAAGGAAGGCAAAGCCGCCGACCTCAACCAGAAACCGGTCGGCACCGGCCCGTTCGTGTTCAAGCGCTATCAAAAGGACTCGCAGATCCGCTACGCCGCCAACAAGGCCTACTGGAAGCCCGAGGACGTGAAACTCGATAACCTGATTTTCTCGATCACACCCGATGCCGCCGTGCGCTTGCAGAAGCTCAAGGCCGGCGAGTGTCAGGTCAGCGGCTACCCGCGCCCGGCAGACATCGAAGTCATAGAGAAAGACCCGAACCTGACCGTGCTCAAACAGGCCGGTTTCAACCTCGGTTTCCTCGCCTACAACGTAACCCATCCGCCGCTGGACCAGCTCAAGGTCCGTCAGGCCCTGGACATGGCTATCGATAAACCGGCGATCATCAAGGCGGTCTACCAGAGTGCCGGGCAGCTGGCGCAGAACGCCCTGCCCCCGGCGCAATGGTCCTATGACCCGACCATCAAGGATGCACCGCACGACCCGACCAAAGCCCGCGCGCTACTAAAAGAAGCAGGGGTTGCGCCCGGTACGACTATTAATTTGTGGGCCATGACGGTGCAGCGTGCCTCCAACCCGAATGCGCGGATGTCGGCGCAGATGATCCAGCAGGATTGGGAGAAAGTCGGGATCAAGGCCAACATCGTCAGCTATGAATGGGGTGAGTACATCAAGCGCGCCAAGAACGGCGAGCACGACGCGATGATCTACGGCTGGACCGGCGACAACGGGGACCCGGACAACTGGCTCGGCGTGCTCTACAGCTGCGCTGCGGTGAAAGGTAGCAATTACGCCAAATGGTGCGACCCGGCCTACGACAAGCTGGTGCAGCAAGCGAAGGTGTCCACTGACAAACAGCAGCGGGTCAAACTGTACCAACAGGCACAGCAAATCCTTAAGCAACAAGTACCTATCACACCTGTTGCCAACTCGACCGTGTTCCAGCCACTGCGCAAGGAAGTCACCGACTTCAAGATCAGCCCTTTCGGCCTTACACCCTTCTATGGCGTGAGTATAAATAAGTAACACCAGGCGCCAACCGGGTGCACCAGACGCCCCGGTTGCCCCTTGTCGGTGCGCGTTTTGCACCGTAAAAAACCTGCGCAAACGGTCAAATGTGCGGGAATTTATACATATGCGACATTAAGGTACGTTCGTGCCACTGTTTAAGGTTTGGAGCCATTCAGGATCTTGCATTGGGTATGGCCCCTGCATAAGTATCCGCAGGTCGACTCACGAGGTCGTCCTCTAATTCCAAAAATGACAACAAATCATGAGGCCACCATGCTTAAACACGCGGTCATTCCGTTTTTAGTCGGCGCAAGCTTATTAGCCAGCGCACCTTTCGCCCAAGCGGCGACTAACCTGGTGTTTTGCTCCGAAGGGAGCCCGGCCGGTTTCGATCCTGGTCAGTACACCACCGGAACCGACTTCGACGCCTCTGCAGAAACCATGTTCAACCGCCTGACCCAGTTCGAGCGCGGCGGCACCGCCGTTATTCCTGGCCTGGCGACCAAGTGGGACATTTCCGATGACGGCCTGACTTACACCTTCCACCTGCGCGAAGGCGTCAAGTTCCACACCACCCCGTACTTCAAGCCAACTCGTGAGTTCAACGCCGACGACGTGCTGTTCACCTTTAATCGCATGATTAACAAGGATGATCCGTTCCGTAAGGCGTACCCGACTGAATTCCCGTACTTCACCGACATGGGGATGGATACCAACATCACCAAGATCGATAAAGTCGACGACCACACCGTCAAGTTCACGCTCAAAGAAGTTGATGCCGCGTTCATTCAGAACATGGCCATGAGTTTCGCCTCGGTCCAGTCCGCCGAGTACGCTGCCCAGCTGCTCAAGGAAGGCAAAGCCGCCGACATCAACCAGAAGCCGGTCGGTACTGGCCCGTTCGTGTTCAAGAGCTACCAGAAAGACTCCAACATCCGCTACACCGGGAACAAGGACTACTGGAAGCCTGACGACGTGAAGATCGACAACCTGATCTTCGCCATCACCACCGACCCGTCGGTACGCATCCAGAAGCTGAAAAAGAACGAGTGTCAGATCACCCTGTTCCCTCGTCCGGCCGATCTGAAGGCGTTGAAGGAAGATAAAACCCTGAAGGTGCCTGACCAGGCCGGTTTCAACCTGGGTTACATCGCCTACAACGTGATGGACAAGATCAAGGGCAGCGATCAGCCAAACCCGATGGCTCAGTTGAAAGTGCGTCAGGCACTGGACATGGCCGTCAACAAGCAGCAGATCATCGATTCGGTTTACCAGGGCGCCGGCCAACTGGCCGTCAACGCCATGCCACCCACCCAATGGTCTTATGACACCACCATCAAGGACGCGCCATACAACCCTGAGAAAGCCAAAGAGCTGCTCAAGGAAGCCGGCATCAAGGAAGGCACCGAGATCAACCTGTGGGCGATGCCGGTGCAACGTCCCTATAACCCCAACGCCAAGCTGATGGCCGAAATGCTCCAGTCCGACTGGGCCAAGATCGGTATCAAGGCCAAGATCGTCACCTACGAATGGGGCGAGTACATCAAGCGCTCCAAAGGCGGCGAAAACGGCGCGATGCTGATTGGCTGGAGCGGCGACAACGGTGACCCGGACAACTGGCTGAACGTGCTGTTCGGCTGCGATTCGCTGCAAGGCAACAACTTCTCCAAGTGGTGCGACAAGAAGTTCGACGGCATCGTCAAGGAAGCCAAGCGCACCACCGATCAAGCCAAGCGCACCGAACTGTACAAACAGGCGCAACACGTCCTCAAAGATGCTGTTCCAATGACACCTATCGCTCACTCGACGGTGTTCCAACCCATGCGCGACAACGTGCAGGACTTCAAGATCAGCCCGTTTGGCTTGAACTCCTTCTACGGCGTCAGCGTCAGCAAATAAGAAAAGGCAGCGGCGACGTTTTCAGCGACGCCGCTGCTTTTTTCTGCCGAAAAGATAGGAATTTGCCTACATCCTAATCCGCTGTCTGACGCAGCCAGGGGTTAGGACGCGTTGCCTTTTCCTACGAGTCTTTAGGACTCAGCGCATTTACTGCCAGACCCACGGCACCTACCGTCGGGATCTGACCAGCGATTGCGTGGCTATCGGTTTGCTGCCCGTATTGGTTTGAGCTCAATGCAGCCCCCCCATGACGGGGTCGTGGCGCATTGAATAAACACTACAAAAAGAGGGAGCGTCATGCGCCATACCTTGGTTTTATCCGCATTGCTGGGCACCGGCCTGCTGGCCGTCACTTCCGTTAGCCAGGCCGCCAATAACAGCCTGGTGTTCTGCTCCGAAGGCAGCCCGGCGGGTTTCGACACCGCGCAATACACCACGGCGACCGATAACGACGCCGCCGAGCCGCTGTACAACCGATTGGCAGAGTTTGAAAAAGGCGCCACCAACGTCGTACCGGGCCTGGCAACGAGCTGGGATATTTCCGAGGACGGCCTCAAGTACACTTTTCACCTGCGCGAAGGGGTGAAATTTCATACCACCAAGTACTTCACGCCGACCCGCGATTTCAACGCCGATGACGTGCTTTTTACCTTCAATCGCATGCTCGATCCGCAGCAACCTTTCCGAAAGGCTTATCCAACCGAGTTCCCGTATTTCAACGGGATGAGCCTGAACAAGAACATCGCCAAGGTCGAGAAGACCGGGCCGCTGACCGTGGTGATGACGCTCAACAGTGTCGACGCCGCGTTCATCCAGAACATCGCCATGAGCTTCGCCGCGATCCTGTCCGCCGAGTACGCCGATCAGTTGCTGGCCTCCGGCAAGCCGAGCGACATCAACCAAAAGCCGATCGGCACTGGCCCGTTCGTGTTCAAGAGCTACCAGAAAGATTCCAACATCCGTTACAGCGGCAACAAGCAGTACTGGGATCCGAGCCGGGTCAAGCTCGACAACCTGATTTTCGCCATCAACACCGACGCCTCGGTGCGCGTGCAAAAGCTCAAGGCCAACGAATGCCAGATCACCCTGCACCCACGCCCCGCCGACGTGACCGCGCTGAAAAACGATCCGAAACTGCAATTGATCGAAAAGCCCGGGTTCAACCTTGGTTACATCGCCTATAACGTGCGGCACAAACCCTTCGATCAGCTCGAAGTACGCCAGGCGCTGGACATGGCGGTGAACAAACAAGGCATTCTCAACGCCGTCTATCAAGGCGCCGGTCAACTGGCGCAAAACGCCATGCCACCGACCCAGTGGTCCTACGACGAAACGATTAAAGACGCCGCCTACAACCCGGAAAAGGCCAAGGAATTGCTCAAGGCCGCCGGCGTCAAGGAAGGCACCGAAATCACTCTCTGGGCCATGCCGGTTCAGCGTCCGTACAACCCCAACGCCAAGTTGATGGCCGAAATGCTCCAGGCGGATTGGGCGAAGATCGGCCTCAAGGTCAAGATCGTCAGCTACGAATGGGGCGAGTACATCAAGCGCACCAAGAACGGCGAGCACGACATCAGCCTGATCGGCTGGACCGGTGACAATGGCGATCCGGACAACTGGCTTGGCACGCTGTACAGCTGCGATGCCATTGGCGGCAACAACTACTCCATGTGGTGTGATCCGGCTTACGACAAGCTGATCAAGCAGGCCAAAGTCGTCACAGACCGTGACCAGCGCACGGTGCTCTACAAACAGGCGCAGCAGTACCTCAAGCAGCAGGTGCCCATCACGCCGGTCGCCCACTCGACGGTCAACCAGCCGTTGAGCGCCAAAGTCGAAGGATTCAAGGTGAGTCCTTTCGGTCGTAACGTGTTCTCGGGCGTCAGTATCGACCAATAACCGATTAGCCAGAACGCTGGGGGCGGATTACGCCCTCACGCCAGCGTATTGCCGTAATTCGCCAATCCGGCCTATAGCAAACGTTTGCGATGCCTGCATGAGTTCTAAACCAAATAGCCGGATCACCGAAAAAGACCGGCATTAAAAAAAAAGAAAGTAAGGAGCTTCACCCATGAAACTGAGCAGCACCGCGTTATTGGCCTTGGCCATCAGCAGCGTGACCGCCACGGCGTACGCAGAATCCCAAAGCCAGGCGTTCACGCCGGTTACCGTTAAAGAGAAAAGTGCCCAGAGTGAAGCCACAGGCTTTGTCGAAGGCCAATCGATCACTGGCAGCACGCGTAACTGGTACGCCAATGAGCAACTGAAGCGCGGCGCCACGTTCAGCTACAAGAAAAACGGTGTGTCGACCCCGACTGACCGTCGTATCAACTGGGTTCAGGGCACTATCCTCAAGTACAACTCCGGTTTCACCGAAGGCACCGTAGGTTTCAGCACCGAAGTGGCGGCCTACAACGCTATTGCTCTGGATCGTGATCGCAAGGATCTGGCGTCCAATAATGGTGGCGCACCGGGTACCCGTTCTGGCGCGGGCAACAACCGCACCCTGACCGAGGAAGGTGGCGACGCCGTCGGCCAGTGGAGCAAGCTGGGCCTGGCCAACGTCAAGGCCCGCGTGTCCAACACCACCCTCACTGCCGGCCGCCAGAACTTCAGCAGCCCGATGGTCGATGTCATCGGTAACCGTGCGTTGCCTTCGAGCTTCCAGGGTGTGAGCCTGCACAGCGAAGAGCTGGAAAACCTGAGCTTCGACATCGGCACGTTCGATCGCAACTCGCCACGAACCGAACAAAGCCAGCGCAAGTTCCGCACCGAATACGCCAACGGCATCGTTGAAACCGATCACGTCCACACGGCCGGTATCACTTACACGCCATTTGCCAGCCTGACCACCAGTCTGTGGGGCACCCAGGCTGAAGACCTGTGGAACCAGTACTACTTCGGCGCCACCCATGTGCTGGGCGACAGCTCGATCCTGAGCCTGACCACCGGCCTGAACTACTACAAAACCCAGGAAGAAGGTAAAGCCCTTATCGGCAAGATCGATAACGACACCTACTCCCTGTCGTTCGGCCTGACCCACCAGGCTCACAGCCTGACCTTCTCCTATCAGGAAATTAACGGTAACGAGTACTTCGATTACCTGCACGAAACCAACGGCATCTACCTGGCCAACTCCCTGCTGTCGGACTTCAACGGCCCGAACGAGAAGTCCTTCCAGATTGCCTACGGTCTGAACATGGCTGAATACGGCGTACCTGGCCTGAAGTTCAACATCTATCAGGCTCGCGGCTGGGGCATCGACGGCACTCACTACACCGGTAACGAAGGCGTAGCAGGCAAGGGTTACGACGGTATCCAGTCTCAGGACGGCGAACACCATTACGAATACGGGATCGGTGCTTCGTACGCCATTCAGAGCGGCCCGCTCAAGGCTACCGCCATCCGCGCGACCTACACCGCTCACCGCGCCAGCGAAAACCAGGGGGATGGCAGCATCAACGAGTTCCGTCTCGTGACCACCATCCCGTTCAACATTTTGTAAACCCCATGCCGGCGGCTGACTCATGATGAGTCGGCCGTCTGGTTTTTCTGTTCACCGATTGCAGAGGGCTCTAGATGAAAATGCTTCCCCTACGAGCGGCCATGGCTGCCGCGTTGCTGAGTGTCGCCGTCGGCGCCTCGGCCAAACCCTTGGTGGTCTGTACCGAAGCCAGTCCGGAAGGCTTCGACATGGTCCAGTACACGACTGCAGTCACAGCCGATGCGGTGGCCGAAACCATCTTCAATCGTCTGGCGGACTTCAAGCCCGGCACCACTGAAGTGATCCCGGCACTGGCCGAGTCGTGGGACATCAGCGACGACGGTCTGACCTACACGTTCCACCTGCGCAAAGGCGTCAAGTTTCACACCACCGATTACTTCAAGCCGACCCGCGACATGAATGCCGACGACGTGGTCTGGAGCTTCCAGCGTCAGCTGGACCCGAAACACCCATGGCACAAACTGTCGAGCGTGGGCTTCCCATACTTTGAAAGCATGGGCTTCAAAGAGCTGCTCAAAAGCGTCGAGAAAGTCGACGACAACACGGTCAAATTCACCCTGACCCGCCGTGAAGCGCCGTTCCTGGCCGACATCGCCATGGCCTTCTCCTCGATCTACTCCGCCGAGTACGCCGATCAGTTGCTCAAGGCCAACAAGGCCGGCGACCTGAACAACAAGCCGATCGGCACCGGCCCGTTCGTCTTCCAGCGTTACGCCAAGGATGCTCAGGTTCGCTTCAAGGCCAACCCGGACTACTTCCGTGGCAAGCCACCGGCTGAAGCGCTGGTCCTGGCAATTGCCACCGACAACAACGTGCGCCTGCAAAAGCTCAAGGCCAACGAGTGCCAGATCGCGCTGTATCCAAAACCGGATGACATCCCGAGCATCAAGAAAGACACCAACCTGAAGGTTGATGAGCTGAACGCGATGACCGTGTCCTATGTCGCCATGAACACCGCCCGCCCGTACATCAGCGATGTGCGCGTGCGTAAAGCCATCGACATCGCCTTCGACAAGGCGGCGTACGTCAACGCGCTGTTTGGCAAAGGCAATGCGACCGTGGCGGTCAACCCGTACCCGGACACCCTGCTGGGCTACAACCACACACTGACCAACCCGCCGCGTGATCTGGACAAGGCTCGCGCCTTGCTCAAGGAAGCCGGCGTACCGGAAGGCACCACGTTTACCCTGTTCACCCGTAACGGCGGCGGCCCGACCAACCCGAACCCGATGCTCGGTGCGCAGATGATGCAGGCCGATCTGGCCAAAGTCGGGATCAAGGTCGATATTCGGGTCATGGAATGGGGCGAAATGCTCAAGCGCGCGAAAAACGGCGAGCACGACATGGTGTCCGCCGGCTGGGCTGGCGATAACGGTGACCCGGATAATTTCCTGACGCCGATGCTCAGTTGCGAAGCGGCCAAGAACGGCGAAAACTACGCTCGTTGGTGCAATGAAAAGTTCCAGGCGCTGATCGACGAAGCACGGGCTAAAGTGAACCCGGACGAACGCACGGCGCTCTACGAACAAGCCCAGGCCATTTTCAATCAGGACCAGCCGTGGATCAGCATGGCGCACACCCGTATGTTCACTGCAATGCGCACCAACGTAGAGGGCTATCACATTAGCCCCCTCACCACTAATAACTTCGCCACCACCCAGGTGAAGTAGATAAGAAACGCCCGGCATCGCTGACCCCAGCGCTGCCGGGCACGCCTAACCGGCTGATGAGGTACCACACAAGATGTTTAGTTTTATTGCCCGCCGATTGGGGTTATTGATCCCCACGTTCTTCGGCATCACCTTGCTGACTTTCGCGTTGATTCGCATGATTCCAGGCGACCCCGTGGAAGTAATGATGGGCGAACGTCGGGTCGACCCCGAAATGCATGCTCAGGCAATGGAACGCCTAGGTCTGAACAAACCCCTGTATGCCCAATACCTGGATTACATCGGCAAGTTGGCCCACGGCGATCTCGGCGAATCCTTGCGTACCCGTGAAAGCGTCTGGACCGAGTTCAGCTCTCTATTCCCCGCGACCCTGGAACTGTCCATGGCCGCCCTGTTATTCGCCGGCATCCTGGGCCTTCTGGCCGGGGTGATCGCGGCACTCAAGCGAGGATCCCTGTTCGACCACGGGGTGATGGGCGTCTCCCTGGCGGGATACTCGATGCCGATCTTCTGGTGGGGCCTGATCCTGATCATGTTCTTCTCGGTGAGCCTGGGCTGGACCCCGGTGTCCGGGCGGATCGACCTGCTCTACGACATCGAGCCGCGCACCGGCTTCATGCTGATCGATACGCTGCTGGCCGACGACGTCGGGGCGTTCTTCGATGCCCTGCATCACCTGATCCTGCCGGCCATCGTGCTCGGCACCATCCCGCTGGCGGTGATCGCGCGGATGACCCGTTCGTCGATGCTCGAAGTGCTGCGTGAAGACTACATCCGTACCGCCCGCGCCAAAGGCCTGTCGCCATCGCGCGTGGTGTTCGTTCACGGCCTGCGTAACGCACTGATTCCGGTACTGACCGTGGTCGGCCTGCAAGTCGGCACGCTGCTGGCCGGTGCGGTCCTGACCGAAACCATTTTCTCCTGGCCCGGCATCGGCAAATGGCTGATCGAAGCCATTGGCGCACGGGACTATCCCGTGGTGCAGAACGGCATCCTGTTAATCGCCTGCCTGGTGATCCTGGTCAACTTCGTGGTGGACATCCTCTACGGCTTTGCCAACCCACGCATCCGTCATCAGCGCTGAGATCAAGACCATGACCACTCTCACTACACCGGTAGCAGTCGATCAAAGCCTGCTGTATCCGTCCCCGTATAAAGAATTCTGGCACGCGTTCTCCAGGAACAAAGGCGCCGTCGCTGGCCTGATGTTCATGCTGCTGGTGATTTTCTGCGCGATCTTCGCGCCGTGGGTTGCACCGCATGACCCAAGCGAGCAATACCGCGACTTCCTGCTGACCCCGCCGTCCTGGCTGGAAGGCGGGCAAATCCAGTTCCTGCTCGGCACCGATGAACTGGGTCGCGACCTGCTGTCGCGGCTGATCAACGGTTCGCGCCTGTCCTTGCTGATCGGCTTGTCGTCGGTGGTGATGTCGCTGATTCCGGGCATCCTGTTGGGTCTGTTCGCCGGGTTCTTCCCGCGCGTGCTCGGCCCGACCATCATGCGTCTGATGGACATCATGCTGGCCCTGCCGTCCCTGCTGCTGGCCGTGGCGATTGTCGCCATCCTCGGCCCTGGCCTGATCAACACCATTATTGCCATCGCCGTGGTTTCGTTGCCGTCCTATGTTCGTCTGACCCGCGCCGCGGTGATGGGCGAATTGAACCGCGACTACGTGACCGCCGCGCGCCTGGCCGGTGCCGGCCTGCCACGCCTGATGTTCGTCACCGTGCTGCCCAACTGCATGGCGCCACTGATCGTGCAGGCCACCTTGAGTTTTTCTTCGGCAATTCTCGATGCCGCGGCACTGGGCTTCCTCGGCCTTGGCGTACAACCGCCAACGCCTGAGTGGGGCACCATGCTGGCTTCGGCTCGTGACTACATCGAACGTGCCTGGTGGGTGGTGAGCTTGCCTGGTTTGACCATTTTGCTCAGCGTGCTGGCAATCAACTTGATGGGCGACGGCCTGCGCGATGCGCTGGACCCGAAACTCAAGAACGCCGCCTGAGGAGATTCAAATGTCACTGTTAGAAATCAAGAATCTCAACGTTCGCTTCGGCGACGCCAACGCCGTTCCGGTGGTCGACGGTCTCGACATTACCGTGGACAAGGGCGAAGTGCTGGCCATCGTTGGCGAATCGGGTTCCGGCAAGTCCGTGACCATGATGGCGCTGATGGGCCTGATCGAGCATCCGGGGATCGTCACTGCCGATGCCTTGAATTTCGACGGCAAGAACATGCTCAAGCTCAGCAACCGTCAGCGGCGGCAAATCGTCGGCAAAGACCTGGCCATGGTTTTCCAGGACCCGATGACCGCGCTGAACCCGAGCTACACCGTCGGTTTCCAGATCGAGGAAGTGCTGCGCCTGCACCTGAAAATGTCCCGCAAGGACGCCCGCAAGCGTGCCATCGAACTGCTGGAAAAAGTGGAAATCCCGGGCGCCGCCAGCCGTATGGACGCCTATCCGCATCAACTGTCCGGCGGCATGAGCCAGCGTGTTGCAATCGCCATGGCAATTGCCGGCGAACCGAAACTGCTGATCGCCGACGAACCGACCACCGCGCTGGACGTAACGATTCAAGCGCAGATCATGGACCTGCTGCTGGCCCTGCAAAAAGAGCAGAACATGGGCCTGGTGCTGATCACCCACGACCTCGCGGTCGTGGCCGAAACCGCCCAGCGCGTGTGCGTGATGTACGCCGGCCAAGCGGTTGAAGTCGGTCAGGTGCCACAACTGTTCGACATCCCGGCGCACCCGTACAGCGAAGCGCTGCTCAAGGCCATTCCGGAACACAGCCTGGGCGCCGCGCGCCTGTCGACATTGCCGGGCATCGTTCCCGGTCGTTACGACCGTCCGCAAGGCTGCCTGTTGTCGCCGCGCTGCCCATACGTGCAGGACAACTGCCGCACTCAGCGTCCGGCCCTTGACCCGAAAAGCAACAGCCTCGCCCGCTGCTTCTACCCGCTGAATCAGGAGGTGGCGTAATGGCCGTCGTACTTACCGCCCGCAACCTGACCCGTCACTACGAAGTGTCCCGAGGCCTGTTCAAGGGTCATGCGACCGTGCGCGCCCTCAACGGTGTGTCGTTCGAACTGGAAGCCGGCAAGACCCTCGCCGTTGTGGGCGAATCGGGTTGTGGCAAATCCACCTTGGCCCGGGCCCTGACGCTGATCGAAGAACCGTCCTCCGGTTCCTTGAAAATCGCCGGGCAGGAAGTCGCTGGTGCCGACAAGGCTCAGCGCAAGCAGCTGCGCAAAGATGTGCAGATGGTGTTCCAGAGCCCGTACGCGTCGCTGAACCCACGACAGAAAGTCGGTGATCAGCTCGCCGAACCGCTGCTGATCAACACCAACCTGAGCGCCTCGGAACGTCGCGAGAAAGTCCAGGCGATGATGAAACAGGTGGGCTTGCGGCCTGAGCATTACCAGCGCTACCCGCACATGTTCTCCGGCGGTCAGCGCCAGCGGATTGCCCTGGCCCGCGCGATGATGCTGCAACCCAAAGTGCTGGTGGCGGACGAACCGACCTCGGCGCTGGACGTATCGATTCAGGCGCAGGTACTGAACCTGTTCATGGATTTACAGCAAGAGTTCAACACCGCTTACGTGTTCATCTCCCACAACCTGGCGGTGGTGCGCCACGTCGCCGATCACGTGATGGTGATGTACCTCGGCCGTCCGGTGGAAATGGGCCCGAAAGAGGACATCTACACTCGCCCTCTGCACCCCTACACCCAGGCGCTGTTGTCGGCCACTCCGACCATCCACCCGGACCCGACCAAGCCGAAAATCAAGATCGTCGGCGAACTGCCAAACCCGCTGAACCCGCCGTCCGGCTGCGCCTTCCACAAGCGCTGCCCGTATGCCACCGACCGCTGCACCACAGAAGAACCGCTCCTGCGCCTGGTCGACACCCGTCAGGTGGCTTGTCACTACGCCGAGCAATTTCTCGACGGCGCGGTGTAAAAACCGTGGGAGCGGGCTTGCTCGCGAAGGCGTCGTGTCAGTCACCATCACCGTTGACTGACAGATTGCTTTCGCGAGCAAGCCCGCTCCCATAGGGACTGAGTTGACCAGACCCCTTCCGCCAAACTGCGCATCAGTCCGGCAGGAGGGGTTTTCTTTGGTCCGTCATTTACGTTTGCGTGTCTTCCTCTTCCTCATCTTCATCGGCGTCTGGATCATCATCGCCTGATTCGGTCGCAGCGATCATCTGCTCGCTGTGCACGCCTTGCCCGTTCAAGGCCTGTTTTTCATGGTCCTCACACTCTGCCCACGCCACCGCCGACGTGCCGAGGGACAGCATCACCAAAACCTTAAGCAACAACACAATTCGTTGATAAATACTCATAGTCGATTCCATCCTTTGTGGGGTGACGCATGGATGCCTGAAAGGTACTGAATGAAATTTAGTTCCGATTGACCGGGTTCTCCAGACAGCACGCTACCGGGTAGCAGAAAATGCCGTTGGCGGGGAGATTGGTTTGGAATAGGGGTTATATCCAAACCCACTAACAACAATGATCCAATGTGGGAGCGGGCTTGCTCGCGAAAGCGTCGGGTCAGTCGACATCAATGTTGAATGAAGGGCCGCTTTCGCGAGCAAGTTGGATCGCCGCACCGCCGCTTCCACAGTTGACCGAGGCGGCACAAAAAAGCCCCGAGGCTTACGCATCGGGGCTTTGGTGTTACGGCTCAGCGCTTAATGATGCTCACGCGTCGCACGGAATTTCACATCCGGCCAGCGCTCTTCCATCAGCGCCAGGTTAACCCGCGTCGGAGCCAGGTAGGTCAGGTGACCACCACCATCGACCGCAAGGTTTTCCACAGCCTTGACCCGGAATTCCTCGAACTTCTTCTTATCGTCGCAATCAATCCAGCGCGCGGAATAAACAGTGATCGGCTCGTACGAGCACTCGACCTTGTATTCCTCTTTCAAACGGCTGGCGACCACGTCGAACTGCAGCACACCGACGGCACCCAGGATGATGTCGTTGCTGCGCTCGGGGAAGAACACCTGAGTGGCGCCTTCTTCGGCCAGTTGCTGCAAGCCCTGACGCAGTTGCTTGGATTTCAGCGGATCACGCAGACGCACGCGGCGGAACAGTTCCGGGGCGAAGTGCGGGATGCCGGTGAAGCCCAGGACTTCGCCTTCGGTGAAGGTGTCGCCGATCTGGATGGTGCCGTGGTTGTGCAAACCGATGATGTCGCCGGCAAACGCTTCTTCCAGCTGCTCACGCTCGGAGGAGAAGAACGTCAGCGCGTCGCCGATCCGCACGTCTTTGCCGGTGCGCACGTGGCGCATTTTCATGCCTTTTTCGTATTTGCCGGAGCAGATCCGCATGAAGGCGATACGGTCACGGTGTTTTGGGTCCATGTTCGCCTGGATCTTGAACACGAAGCCGGCGAATTTCTCTTCAACCGGTTCCACGGTGCGTTCGTTGGCGACACGGGCCAGCGGTTTCGGTGCCCAGTTGACCACGGCGTCGAGCACGTGATCGACACCGAAGTTGCCCAATGCAGTACCGAAGAATACCGGCGTCAGTTGGCCGTCGAGGAATTCCTGTTGATTGAATTCGTGGCAGGCGCCCTGCACCAGTTCCAGCTGATCGACGAAGCGGTCGTACTCGTCGCCCAAGTGCGCGCGGGCTTCATCGGAGTCGAGTTTCTCGATGATTTTCACATCGGTGCGCTCGTGGCCGTGGCCAGCGGTGTAAACGATGATGTAGTCGTCGGCGAGGTGGTAGACGCCCTTGAAGTCGCGGTAGCAGCCGATCGGCCAGGTGATCGGCGCCGCCTTGATCTTCAGGACCGCTTCGATTTCGTCGAGCAGTTCAATCGGGTCGCGAATGTCACGGTCGAGTTTGTTGATGAAGCTGACGATCGGCGTATCACGCAGACGGCAGACGTCCATCAGGGCGATGGTGCGTGGCTCTACACCCTTACCGCCGTCGAGGACCATCAATGCCGAGTCCACCGCTGTCAGGGTGCGGTAGGTGTCTTCGGAGAAGTCTTCGTGGCCCGGGGTGTCGAGCAGGTTGATCATGTGATCGCGATACGGGAACTGCATGACCGACGTGGTAATCGAGATACCACGCTGCTTTTCCATTTCCATCCAGTCGGAGGTGGCATGGCGGTCGGATTTTCGAGATTTCACCGTGCCCGCAATCGCAATCGCCTTGCCCATCAGCAAGAGCTTCTCGGTGATGGTGGTTTTACCGGCATCGGGGTGGGAAATAATGGCGAAAGTGCGGCGTTTCGCGACTTCGGCGGCCTGTTTGGTCATGGGAAATCGCCTGGCAGGTGATTCAAAAAAGGGCGGCGAGTATAGCGCAAACCGAGCCTGACGGACCACCGTTCGCCCTGTAGCAGCTGCCGAGCCCGCGAGGCTGCGTTCGGCGGCGAAGCCGTCGTAAAACCAGACGCTGCGGTGTATCAGGCAGACCGAGCGTGCCGACTCTACGACGGCTTCGTCCGAACGCGGCCCGCACCGAACGCAGCCTCGCAGGCTCGGCAGCTGCTACACGGGCCAAACAAGATGCGTGGTAGCTAACTGCTGCTAATTATGGAACCTTTTAAAAGGTGAAGACGTCCACTCCCCTGTTACGGCACTCGTACCAGGGGCTGAAAAATCAGCAAGTTGGCCTGACGAGGCTGCGCTTATGGCTCGATTTCATGCGGTTTTATCAGCATGAAGAGCTGCTTCTCGCGAACGTTGTTTTCCCGGCAGCCAGGAATGGCATTGCCACACGGGACTGCGTTCGCCGACTGAAAAAAGGAGTCCGCCTGTGGCTATTCGCTATGGCAAAGGGCTGATAGGAGGTGCGGTTGTCGTCGCACTTCTGGCCCTGCTGGTCCACTGGATTGGCATCAACACGATCGAACAGTACCGCGACGATTTGTTGTTTTACCTGCAAGCTCATCTGATTCTCGTCCTCGTTTCCATGCTGGCCGCCCTTGTAGTGGGCATACCCGCCGGTATCTTCCTCAGCCGCCCGACCATGGTTGGCCGCGCCGAACGCTTCATGCAGATCTTCAACATCGGCAACACCGTGCCGCCTCTCGCCGTACTGGCCATCGCCCTGGGTATCCTCGGCATCGGCAGCGGCCCTGCGATCTTCGCCTTGTTCCTCGCCTCACTGTTGCCGATTGTGCGCAACACCTATGAAGGCCTGAAAAACGTCCAGGGTTCGCTGAAGGAAGCGGCCGTCGGCATCGGCATGACACCGACTCAGGTGCTATGGCGGGTCGAACTGCCGAACGCCGTGCCGATCATCATCGGTGGTGTGCGCGTAGCGCTGGCGATCAACGTCGGTACGGCACCGCTGGCGTTCCTGATTGGCGCCAACAGCCTGGGCAGCCTGATTTTCCCCGGCATCGCCCTGAACAATCAGCCGCAACTGCTGCTCGGCGCGGCCTGCACCGCCCTGCTGGCCTTGCTGCTCGACGGACTGGTGACACTCGCCAGCCGCCTCTGGCTCGAACGCGGCTTGCGCCCGTCTTAAGCCTCGGCAAAGGAATCAACATGAAGAAAGTAAGCTTAATACTAGGCTGCGCCCTGCTGTTCGCAGGATTTGCCCAAGCCGCTGAAAAACCCGTGATCCGCATCGGCGCCCGGGTGTTCACCGAACAAACCCTGCTGGCGGAAATCACTTCCCAATACCTGCGTGCCAAGGGTTACGACACCCAGGTGACCGGCGGTCTGGGCAGCAACCTGGCCCGCAGCGCCCACGAAAGTGGTCAGCTGGATTTGATGTGGGAATACACCGGCGTGTCGCTGGTGGCTTACAACCACGTCACAGACAAGCTCGACAGCGCTCATTCCTACGCCCGGGTGAAAGAACTCGACGCGAAAAAAGGCCTGGTCTGGCTCACCCCGTCGAAGTTCAGCAACACCTACGCCCTGGCACTGCCGGAAAACACCGCAAAAGCGTATCCGCAGATCAACACCATCAGCGAGCTGAACACAGTGCTGCAGGCTGAGGCGAAGACCCATCACCTCGTCGCCCTGGACACCGAGTTCGCCAATCGTTCCGACGGTCTGGACGGCTTGGTCGACCTCTACGGCATGAACCTTACCCGCAAAAACATCCGGCAGATGGATGCTGGTTTGGTCTACACCGCCCTGCGCAATGGTCAGGTGTTTGCCGGTCTGGTCTACACCACCGACGGTCGCTTGAACGCCTTCAAGCTCAAGTTGCTGGAAGACGACAAGCATTACTTCCCGGACTACACCGCCGCGCCGGTGGTGCGTCAGGTTTACCTCGACGCCCACCCGAAGCTCGCCGAAGAGCTCAAGCCGCTGGCCGAACTGTTCGACGACGCCACCATGCGTCAGCTCAATGCACGGGTCGATGTCGATCACGAAAGTCCTTCATCCGTTGCTGCAGATTTCCTGCGCCAGCACCCCATCCACTGAGGAGGAAAAGCCATGGAATTCTTGAACGCCTTTTCCCATCTCGATTGGCCGCAGGTTTTGCACCTGACCTGGCAGCACATCACTCTGGTCGGCATCGCCGTGACCCTGGCGATTGTGGTCGGCGTGCCGTTGGGCATCCTGATGACCCGCTTCCCGACACTGGCCGGCCCGTTGCAAGCCAGCGCTACGGTGTTGCTGACCGTGCCATCGATTGCGCTGTTCGGCCTGCTGCTGCCGTTCTATTCGAAATTCGGCCAAGGCCTCGGCCCGATGCCGGCGATCACCGCCGTGTTTCTGTACTCCCTGCTGCCGATCATGCGTAACACCTATTTGGCGCTGACCGGCGTCGAACCCGGCATTCGCGAAGCAGCGCGCGGTATTGGCATGACCTTCGGCCAGCGCCTGCGCATGGTCGAATTGCCGATTGCCGTGCCGGTGATCCTCGCCGGCGTGCGCACCGCCGTGGTGATGAACATCGGTGTGATGACCATCGCCGCGACCATCGGCGCCGGTGGCCTGGGTGTACTCATTCTCGCTTCCATCAGCCGCAGCGACATGTCGATGCTGATCGTCGGCGCCGTGCTGGTCAGTCTCCTGGCCATCTTCGCCGACCTGCTTCTGCAATGGCTGCAACGCACGCTGACTCCAAAAGGACTCCTGAAATGATCGAACTTCAAAACCTCAGCAAGACCTTCCAAAGCAACGGCAAAGATGTGAAAGCCGTGGACTCGGTAAGCCTGACCGTCAATGAAGGCGAAATCTGTGTGTTCCTCGGGCCATCGGGCTGCGGCAAAAGCACCACGCTGAAGATGATCAACCGCCTGATCAAGCCAACCTCGGGCAAGATCCTGATCAACGGCGAAGACACCACCGACCTCGACGAAGTGACCCTGCGTCGTAACATCGGTTATGTGATCCAGCAGATCGGTCTGTTCCCGAACATGACCATCGAGGAAAACATCACCATCGTTCCGCGCTTGCTCGGCTGGGACAAACAGAAATGCCACGACCGCGCCCGCGAGTTGATGAGCATGATCAAGCTCGAACCCAAGCAGTACCTGAATCGTTACCCGCGTGAGTTGTCCGGTGGCCAGCAGCAGCGGATCGGCGTGATTCGCGCGCTGGCGGCAGATGCGCCGCTGTTGTTGATGGACGAACCGTTCGGCGCGGTCGACCCGATCAACCGCGAGATGATTCAGAACGAGTTCTTCGAGATGCAACGGGCACTGAACAAGACCGTGATCATGGTCAGCCACGACATTGACGAAGCGATCAAGCTCGGCGACAAGATCGCGATTTTCCGCGCGGGCAAACTGCTGCAAATCGATCACCCGGATACGCTGCTCGCGCACCCGGCGGACGACTTTGTCAGCAACTTCGTCGGCCAGGACAGCACCCTTAAGCGTCTGTTGCTGGTGAAAGCCGAAGACGCGGCGGACAACGCGCCTTCGGTGAGCCCGGAAACGCCAGTGGCCGAAGCGCTGGAATTGATGGACGAACTGGACCGTCGCTACGTGGTGGTGACCTGTGCCGAGAACAAGGCCTTGGGCTACGTGCGCCGTCGCGACCTGCACCGTCAGACCGGCACTTGCGCGCAATACCTGCGTGAGTTCAACGCCACCGCGGCGTACGACGAGCATTTACGTATCCTGCTGTCGCGCATGTACGAGTTCAACCGCTCGTGGCTGCCGGTGATGGATGCCGAGCGGGTGTTCCTGGGGGAAGTGACTCAGGAATCGATTGCCGAGTACTTGAGCTCCGGCAAGTCTCGTGGGGGCAAGACCAGTATTGTTTCGCCTGCCGAGGCCGCAGTGGCCTGACCGACGCCATCGCGGGCAAGCCCGCTCCCACAGGATGCTTGGTGTACACAGAATTTGCGTACGACAGAAATCACTGTGGGAGCGGGCTTGCCCGCGATTGGGGGCAACACAAATCTCTTCTGAACCACCTCAAATATCCCTCTTACGGGAACATCACACTGTCATGCAGGTCGGTTACATCAGTAGCTGTCCGGGACCGCACGACGGAAGCGTGCAAAAACGCGACATTTTTTGTTGATCTCGAGCTCCTCACGCCCTAAAGTTCGCGCCGAACGTCCATGCTGGAAACGATCCATCCGGCTCAAGTACTGACGACGAGACAGCAAGGCCAAGGGAAAGCACCGCCTCCCATGGCCTTTTTGCTTTCGGCGACATGCCTTGGGAAGTAGGCGAACCAAAGTGGGGATACGGAGGGCGTTCATTTGCACCCATTGATAATTTCAGTTTGCCAGTAGGAGTTCCCAGCATGTCGATCAACGTCGAAGACTATTTCGCGCGCGATACCTTCCAGAAAATGAAGGCGTTCGCCGACAAACAAGAAACCCCGTTCGTGGTGATCGACACCGCGATGATCAGCCAGGCCTACGACGACCTGCGCGCCGGTTTCGAATTCGCCAAGGTCTACTACGCAGTCAAGGCCAACCCGGCCGTTGAAATCATCGACCTGCTCAAAGAAAAAGGCTCGAACTTCGACATCGCCTCGATCTACGAGCTCGACAAAGTGATGAACCAGGGCGTCGGCCCGGATCGCATCAGCTACGGCAACACCATCAAGAAATCCAAAGACATTCGCTACTTCTACGAGAAGGGCGTGCGTCTGTACGCCACCGACTCCGAAGCTGACCTGCGCAACATCGCCAAGGCAGCTCCAGGCTCGAAAGTCTACGTGCGCATCCTGACTGAAGGCTCGACCACCGCTGACTGGCCACTGTCGCGCAAATTCGGCTGCCAGACCGACATGGCCATGGACCTGCTGATCCTCGCTCGCGACCTGGGCCTGGTGCCGTACGGCATCTCGTTCCACGTCGGCTCGCAGCAGCGCGACATCAGCGTCTGGGACGCGGCGATCGCCAAGGTCAAAGTGATCTTCGAACGCCTGAAAGAAGAAGACGGTATCCACCTGAAGCTGATCAACATGGGCGGCGGCTTCCCGGCCAACTACATCACCCGCACCAACAGCCTGGAAACCTACGCTGAAGAAATCATCCGCTTCCTCAAGGAAGACTTCGGCGACGAGCTGCCGGAAATCATCCTGGAGCCGGGCCGTTCGCTGATCGCCAACGCCGGCATTCTGGTCAGTGAAGTAGTGCTGGTGGCGCGTAAATCCCGTACCGCCGTCGAGCGTTGGGTGTACACGGATGTGGGCAAATTCTCTGGCCTGATCGAAACCATGGACGAAGCCATCAAGTTCCCGATCTGGACCGAGAAGAAAGGCGAGATGGAAGAAGTGGTCATCGCCGGTCCAACCTGCGACAGCGCCGACATCATGTACGAAAACTACAAGTACGGCTTGCCGTTGAACCTGGCGATCGGTGATCGTTTGTACTGGTTGTCGACCGGTGCTTACACCACCAGCTACAGCGCGGTTGAGTTCAATGGCTTCCCGCCGCTGAAGTCGTTTTACGTGTAAGTGCTGCACCCGTAAAGCCAAAAGCCCATGACGAGTCATGGGCTTTTTTTTTTACTTTTGTTGTTTCGACATTTGAATCAGCTGTTCAGACATCGACTTCACTTCCAGAATTGAATGGTCGACCAGACTCAACGAGTACTTGGCACGTGACACAGTTTGCGCAGGATGACTGGTTGCAAGCTCCCTCCCGGCTTCATCCAGGATATACGTCAGCCGATAACAGAAGTCGCTCAGATTGTTGACCGCCCCTCCCGTTCCCCGATAAAGACCGACCAAGCGTGCGAAATGATCCCTTGCCATCTCCAGCCGCTGTTGCTCTGAATAGTGCTCATCAGGATCGTACTGCATGTTTGGAAGGCCGATCCGGCCCAGGCCGTAATAGACTTCGATCTTGGTGTTCACGCCGTGGCATACGCATATCGGTAGACTGAGTGACTCAATGAACCGAACAAAAATGCCGTGAACCGTTTCACCGACGTTGCGTATCGTCGATTTGAACTGGGCCACGGTTTGCTTGCAACGTTCAAGACGGGACCAAAGTTCACGCATCACATCGATCAGATCGGCAGGGGGCGCTCCACCCCATTCAGACGACTTGACCACGCTGAACTGCCCAGGGTCTACGGCCGAGAGTGGTAACTTCCGCTTGGCACTGTCCTCGGCCATCTGACGAAACTCTTGACTGAAACTGTCGATATCCATGGCGACCCGAGCCGTGAGTTCGCCCAACTGAGGCATAGTACAAAGGATCAGCTGCCAGTTGGCCGCGTTAGCTCGTGCCGACCGTATCAATGCCTGAGCATTGGGTGGCTGCAACATGGAATGTCCCGACCGCTTGAAGGCGTCGGAAAAGTTTTCTATTTTCGCCAGAACATCCGGTAGATCATTTAACAGATCAACGTACTGCTTCAGTGAAACAAAGTTCTTTTCTGCCAGTAGATAATCAAGCATTTGTATTCCCTCATCATGGCAAACCATCAATAGCCACCGATCGTATCGTCAGGCTAACCGTGTTAACCGGTGTGTGACATGGAACCTCGATTAACACGGTTCGATGGAATGTTCAGCCCAACTTAGCGGTTAGGGACTGAAACAGGATTAAGGAATGCAATGAACAATTTCGTTTGTTCTTTGAACGCAGTGCTGCGAAGGTCGTCATCGGTAAAGGAATCCTTGTCGGTAGCGGCCAAGTACTGCTCAAAAGCGCTAATCGCCGGGCTGTAGTTCTTTACGTAAACCTTGCGTTGTTCTTCAATCGAGTGAATGGCTTGCAGGTATTTGATCTTTTCGGCGGAGGCACTGACGACACCGTCTTGAAGATCGATTTCCTTGTCAAGGGTCGCGATTTTTTCTTGCAGCTGGTCGCTTTCGCGAACCATGTCCAGAAAACGAATGCCCTTGCCGATATCACCAATGGTTTTCTTGAGTTGCTCAATCGCAAACATCACCAAGGCGACTTGTGGCGGAGCCAGCCCCAGAGCTACTACCTTATCGATGGTCAGCCCAATATCCTTACCCAGCTGTTCAATACCGTTCTTTTCCAGAATGTCGATCGCATCGATCACACCCTTGCGCTCTTCCTTGAGGGCCACCCATTCTCCCTTCAGGACGACGACTTCCGCTTTTGCTTGCGCTTCATCACGTTCAAAATCGGTGATGTAACCCAGCGTCAAACGCGGGTCGAACGCATCACTGATTTCGTTCAGACACTTGCGAACCTGAGTGCCTTGCAAACCAATCGTGTCTGCAACCAGGTTCAATAGCAGTTGGCGTTCAGCTTTGATCGCTTCGATTTCCTGGGCGTCGTTTTCCTCTTCAAGCATTTTCTCGAACGAGCCCAGACGTCGCAGATTGACTTGTAGCGCATTAATGCTTTCAAGGGCCGCAGCCTGCAGTCCCATGGCACCCTGACCGACGCCGTGGACCAGTCGATTGAAGCGATCAAACAGATCAGGCAAATAATTCAGCTTTACCCTCCATACCTCCGCTTGCGTGCGATGCTCGCTCATTTGTGCATGGCTAACCCTCAATGTAGCCAGGTCGAGTGCCGGGTAGGTGTCCTGGAGCGATACGGTAAACGCCATCGCACGAGATGTTTTGCCGTAGTTGCGCTCGTATTCTTCGTCCGCCGCTTTGAAAACCTCAATCAGCTTGTCCGAATCCGATTTGATCTGCTCCCAAGGACCCACCACTTCTTCAAACTCAGTCATGAAAATCCTGAGACTCAATGCATCGTTGATACGGCCTACCGCGCCCGTAGAGTTCTTGATGCACAGATGCAGAACGCTCCAGACATGCATCAGGTTCTGGGTGGCTACATCGGCGTCGACCGCTACAACTATCAGACTTTGCAGATCATGCTTGACCCGCGCCAGCGATCCCAGTGTCTGATTTTTGTTGGTGAGGATTTGAATATCCTTTTCCTGCTGCTCGTATAGCTCATTGCGCCGGGCACGAATGTTTTCCGCTTCCACCCCCATGTAAATGGCCATCGCGAGCCCGACGATATTCATCCCGGCCGCGGCCTTCAATGCTTCTTGAACGGCGGCTTTGTACTCGGTGTTTTTGATATCGATTTCTTTTGCACGCTCATCGATCACCGCTTTTAGCTGTTTGATTTCTTCAGCCAAAGAGTTGTTTTCAATCAGACCCACCCTCAGTTTTATACCTGGTAAAACGTGCTCGCGAAGATCATAGCCAAACAGATCAAGGTCTTTCTTGATACCTTCTACCGTTTTTAGATTGCCATCGATCTTTTCAAAGATACGCCTCAGGTAATAATCGAGTGTACTGATCGTGTCTTCTTCCAGTTCAATACCTGGAAATTTGTCACCCAGTTCAAGCTCAAGTTGCTTCAACTGCTCCAGCGTCTTGATGTTGTGTTTCTCCAAAAGTCCGGAGGCTTTTACTTCGCTGTAGACCTCTTTCATCGAAACGCCATAGGTCAATATGCTGCCGGCAAAGTCCTTGAGGCCACGCCCCGTCATCATGATCCGCTCACGCAGGGGCGACCAGCGTCTGGCATGATTTCGGGTATTCAAGAAAGTGGTCAGAAAGTCCTGGGGATTTAGCCCTGGACCACCGTTCTGACCTGCACCAAAGCGCAGATAGTCCGTGACATCATCCAAGGTATAGGGCAATGCCAAACCTGCTGCTTCATATTTGCGCAGATCAATTATTTGTTTTTTAGTCAGCAACAACCCCGAGTCACGGGTGGCCCCATCAAGCGCTCCGACAGAACCGACAGTAAACAGCTTTGGTGCTTCAACGGCAAACCTTACTACTTCTTCTGGCGTTGCATTTTCTAACGCATCCGCCCACAAAAAACCATTAGACATAATTATTCCATTAATTAGTAAACAATAAATAACAAAAGAAAACCAAGACCAGAAACAGCCTTAATCTCGAACAAAGACTATTTTAAAAAATAAAAAACTCAAAGGCATAACTTGAATCTAAATGTATTCACCAATCAAAAACAGCTAACAACACTGCAAACTGTAAATACTTAACAGCACAAGTAGCAAAGACAAGACTATGCAACAGGAACATTCAAAGAGTTGCTTAACAACTGCGACCTTTGTTGATATTCCCCGGCCAACGCCTGAACACGCGGGTCTATCGCACTCATCAATGTCTGGGTCGCAACTTTCAGAAACGCAAGATTTCCGCCAAGCATCGCGCGGCGATACCATACCAGCCCCTCCGCCATCCTTGTCTGGTCAACCAGAATACTGGCGTAACTGAACTGGCCACGAAAATCCCCGGCTTCAGCGGAACGGCGATACCAGTCGCGCGCGGCTATCAAATCGACCGAACAGATTGAACCTTCCTCCAGATACCGCCCCAACAGGTTCATCGATTTGGCATGACCGAGTTCGGCGGCGCAGCGATACAGGTTCAGTGCTTGCGTCTGATCCTCGATTACCCCGCGCCCAATGGCCAGCAGATTGGCGTAGTTGTACATCGCCCAATCCAGCCCCGCTTCCGCTGCGATCCGGTAATGCCGCGCAGCCACCGAAGCATCGGCAGCGCAGCCCCAACCATGCTCATGGCATCGCCCCAGCATGTTGCGCGCCATCAAATGCCCTTGTCGGGCAGCAATGTCGAACCAGCGCACGGCCAGCGGCTGATCCTGCTCAATCCCTCGCCCGTCCAAAAGGATCTGCCCGAGCAACGCCTGAGCATCGAGCACACCTTCACGCGCGGCGATCAGAATCGCCTGAGCTGCCCGCGCCGGGCTTTCTTCGAGCATCGATTTGAGGCGGTCGCCGTCGACGATTTCCTCGCGGCGTAACTGAAAGTCCGCCACTTACACCTCGACCCAGCGACGCAACAGGTTGTGGTAGGTGCCGGTCAGGCGGATCAATGAAGGATGGTCGGGCATGTCCTGGGTCAACTGTTGAATCGCCCCGTCCATCTCGAACAGCAAGGCGCGCTGGCTGTCTTCACGTACCAGGCTTTGCGTCCAGAAAAACGAGGCGTAACGGGTGCCGCGAGTGACGGCGTTAACCTTGTGCAGGCTGGTGCCGGGATACAGGACCATGTCGCCTGCCGGCAATTTCACGCGCTGAGTACCGAAGGTGTCCTGGATTTCCAGTTCGCCGCCGTCGTACTCCTCCGGTTCACTGAAAAACAGCGTCGCCGACAGGTCGGTGCGCACCCGCTCGATGCTGCCCTTGGGCTGACGCACAGCGTTGTCGATGTGGAAGTCGAAACTGCCACCGGCCGTGTAGCAGTTCAGTAACGGCGGGAAGACCTTGTGCGGTAATGCCGCCGACATGAACTGCGGATTTTTCCACAACCGTTCAAGCATCGCCGCACCGATTTCCTTGGCCAACGGATGCCCTTCCGGCAGTTGCAGATTGTGCTTGGCCTTGGCCGACTGGTAACCGGCGGTGATTTTGCCATCGGCCCAATCCGCCTGCGTCAGGGCTTCGCGAATGCGCTGCACTTCTTCTTTCGCGAACACGCCGGGAATGTGCAGCAACATGGAAAGACACCTGAAGGCAAAGGGGCGCCAATGGTATTGATTCTTATTGCCCGTGTAAAACCCGCGTGACGAATGAAACGGCAAAAACCGTAAAGGTAAATTGTAAAGAATGTAAATTCGCCGCGAATAGTAACGTTTCGCAATTGATACAAATACGTATTTACTCTACATTCCGCGGCCTCAAATCCTTGGGGAGGGGAATTCACATGTCACGCCAACAACCACAATCAACGGTCAGTTCACCACGCTTGCTCGCGTCTGCAATTGGCGTGGTGATCACTGCCGGCTCTGCGGGCCACATGGTTTTCGCGGCCGAAAAGACTGACGAAAAAGCACCGGACAATGCGATTTCCCTGGACGCGACCAGCGTTGTGGGCGAGCAGAATGACACCTCCTACAAGACCGATACTTCGGCCTCCAAGAAGTACACCGCGCCACTGCGCGAGACGCCGAAAAGCGTCACCGTGATTCCGCAACAAGTGATTCGCGACACCGGCGCTACCAGTCTGGTCGACGCCCTGCGCACCACCCCAGGCATCACCTTTGGTGCCGGCGAAGGCGGCAACCCGGCCGGCGATCGTCCGATCATTCGCGGCTTCAACGCCGAAAGCGACACGTTTGTCGACGGCATGCGCGACCCGGCGTCCCAGAGCCGCGAAATCTTCAACGTTGAATCGATCGAAGTCAGCAAGGGCCCGGGTTCAGCCTTCACCGGTGCCGGCTCCACCGGTGGCAGCCTGAACCTGGTGAGCAAGACCCCCAAGCTGGGCAATTCCTACAACGGCGGCTTCACTTGGGGCTCGGACCAGACCCAGCGCACCACCCTTGATCTGAACCAGCAGATGACCGACACCTCGGCCTTACGCTTGAACCTGATGAAGCACGAAGCCAACGTCGCCGGCCGCGATACCGTGGATGTCAGTCGCTGGGGCGTCGCACCGTCCTTCGCCTTCGGCCTGGGCACCGATACCCGCTTGACCGTCGGCTACTACCACGTCGAGACCGACGACATGCCCGACTACGGCATCCCGTTGACGTTGAGCCCCAACCGCAGCAAGCACAACGTCGACAAGCCGGCCAACGTTGACCGCGACAACTTCTACGGCCTCACCGGTCGCGACTTTCGCCAGACCACCAATGACAGCGGCACCCTCAAGATCGAACACGATCTGAATGAAGACCTGACCGTATCGAACAGTTTCCGCATGTCCCGTTCGACCCTGGACTACATCGTCACCAACCCGGACGACAGCAAGGGCAACGTGGTCAATGGCAACGTGTACCGGGGTGCGAAGAGCCGTAACTCGACGTCCAGCGGCTGGATCAACCAGACCGATCTGAGCGCCAAGTTCAACACCGGCGCCATCGAGCACAGTCTGGTGACCGGTCTGGAGTTTTCCTATCAGGACACCCACAACCGTCCGTACCTCCTGACCTCCAGCGCCAGCGGCACTCGATGCAACCGCGCCCTGTTCAATTCCGGCGACTGCACCAGCCTGTACAACCCGACGCCAGGGGATAACTGGAACGGCAGGATCACCGACAGCAAAGCCTTCACCGACACCAACGTCAAGACCGCCGCGGCCTACGTGTTCGACACCCTGAAGTTCAACGAGCAATGGTCCCTGAACCTGGGCCTGCGTTATGACAACTACCAGGTCGAATCCAGTGGCTTCGCCAACGCCAGCAGCACAGCGCCAGCGGGCAGTTTCTCCCGTGAGAACACCAGCGACCTGGTGAACTACCAGATCGGCGTGGTCTACAACCCGTTGCCTAACGGCAGCATTTACGCGGCCTACTCGACCTCCAGCAACCCGGCTGGCGAAACCAGCGGCAACGGTGGCCTGGAACTGGCCGCAAACAACAGCAAACTGGACCCGGAAAAGAACCGCAACTACGAAATCGGCACCAAGTGGGACTTCTTCGGTGACGACCTGTCGCTGACCGCCGCGCTGTTCCGCACCGAGAAAACCAACGCGCGGATCAACGATCCGGACGGCGGCACCACGCAAGTACTGGACGGCGAACAGCAGGTCAATGGCCTGGAACTGAGCTACGCCGGCAAGCTGACCCGTAACTGGAGAGTCTTCGGCGGCTACACCTACATGGACAGCGAAGTGGTCAAAACCACCCTCTCCGCCGATGAAGGCAACCACATGCCAAGCACGCCACAGAACAACTTCACGTTCTGGTCGACCTACGACCTGGTGCCGGACAAGTTGACCGTCGGTGCCGGTGCGACCTACGTCGATTCCCAGTTCGGCAACGTCGCCAACTCGGTGGAGATCCCGTCTTACTGGCGTTACGACGCGATGGCCAGCTACCGCCTGACCAAGAACGTCGACCTGCAACTCAACGTGCAGAACCTGACCGACGAGCGTTACTTCGACCAGATCCTCCAGAACCACTACGCCCACGTGGCGGCGGGCCGTACCGCCCTGCTGAGTGCCAACTTCCACTTCTGATAACAGAAACATGAAGGCCAAAAGCCCAATGCCAGTCAGTTAAACGAGAATCCCTGTGGGAGCGGGCTTGCC
Organism: Pseudomonas sp. GW822-FHT02E03; assembly: GCF_058802325.1. Taxonomy (NCBI): domain Bacteria; kingdom Pseudomonadati; phylum Pseudomonadota; class Gammaproteobacteria; order Pseudomonadales; family Pseudomonadaceae; genus Pseudomonas; species Pseudomonas sp. GW822-FHT02E03. Next base: position 123,505 of record NZ_JBXAOA010000004.1, read on the forward strand.
CGCGAAAGCAGTGTATGGAGCGACATCAAAGGTGACTGTACCGCCGTCTTCGCGGGCAAGTCGGATCGCCGCACCGCCGCTCCCACAGGTTCCGCGGCGTAACTGACTGGCATTAGGCCAAAGCCCCGTTCATCGAAGTGAACGGGGCTTTTGTGTGTAAAAAAGAATGCTTCTCGACAACTCACGGCATAATGCGCGCCGTGATGATGACTTTTGAACGAACAAGGCGAGCGACGTGTTGAAGAAATCCCTGTTCCAGTTGCACTGGTTTTTCGGCATCAGCGCCGGACTGGTCCTGGCCCTGATGGGCATCACCGGGGCGGCGGTATCGTTCCAGGATGAAATCCTGCGGGCGTTGAACCCCTCTGTGCTGCACGTCGAAAAGCAGATTGCCGGCGTACTGCCACCTGCCGAGCTGGTAGAAAAAATCGAAGGTGCTTCGGGCAAGAAAGTCTCGATGCTCTGGGTCGAGACCGACAGCGGCAACGCCGCGCGGGTGATCTTCACGGCGCCACCCGGTGAACGTCGCGGGCCGATGCGTTACTTCGACCCGTACACCGGCGAGTTCATGGGCGACGTCACCGGCCAGGATTTCTTTGGCCTGATGCTGCAACTGCACCGGGTCCTGGCCATGGGCGATATCGGCCGGCAGATCACCGGCGCCTGTACCCTGATTCTGGTGTTCTTCTGCCTGTCCGGCCTGTACCTGCGTTGGCCACGTCAGTGGAAAAGCTGGCGCGCCTGGCTGACCCTGGACTGGAATAAAAAGGGTCGCAGCTTCAACTGGGATTTGCACTCAGTGGCCGGCACCTGGTGCCTGGTGTTCTATCTTTTGGCAGCGCTGACCGGGCTGTCCTGGTCGTACGAGTGGTACAACAAAGGCCTGACCCGGCTGCTTTCCGATTCGCCGCAGAACGAACGGGTCCGCAGTGGTCGCGGTCCTGCGCCAAGCGGCCCGGCCCCGACTGCCGATTACGCTGCGATATGGAGCAGCATCTACAGCGCCGCCGGCCCTGGGCTTGCCTCCTACAACGTGCGTATGCCGCCCGTGGCCGGGCAACCGGCAACGGTGTTCTACCTGCTGAAGAATTCCCCCCACGACCAGGCACGGAACCAGCTCACCCTCGATCCGGCGACCGGCATCGTCAGCCGTCATGACCGCTACAGCGACAAGAGCCTCAAGGCGCAGCTGCTGACCAGTATCTATGCGCTGCACGTTGGCAGTTATTTCGGGATGATCGGGCGGATTATCCTGACCATCGCCGCGCTGACCATGCCGCTGTTTTTCATCACTGGCTGGTTGCTGTACCTGGACCGTCGACGCAAGAAACGCCAGATCAAGGACGCCCGCAAAGGCCTCGCGCAACCGGGCGGTGATGCACCGGCATGGCTGATCGGCTTCGCCAGTCAGAGCGGGTTTGCCGAACAGCTCGCCTGGCAGACCGCCGGACAACTGCAGGCCGCCGGGTTGCCGGTGAAGGTTCAACCGTTGGCCAATGTCAGCGAACAGGACCTGCAGGATTCCAGCAACGCGCTGTTTGTGGTCAGCACCTTCGGCGACGGTGAAGCGCCGGACAGCGCCCGAGGATTCGAACGCAAAGTGCTGGGTCGGGCATTGAGCTTCGACAGCCTTAACTATGCCGTGCTCGGCCTCGGTGACCGTCAGTACCAACACTTCTGCGGCTTCGCCCGCCGCTTGCACACCTGGTTGGGCGAGCACGGCGGCAAGACCTTGTTCGCCCCGGTGGAGGTCGACAGCGGCGACCCCTACGCCCTGCGTCACTGGCAACAGCAACTCGGCCTGCTGACGGGCCAGGCGCCGGTGGATACCTGGCAAGCACCGAGCTACGACAACTGGACCCTGACCCGCCGCGAATTGATGAACCCGGACAGCAGCGGTTCGCCCGTGTATTTGCTCGGTCTCAGCGCCCCCACCACCAGCAGTTGGCTGGCCGGGGATCTGGTGGAAGTGCTGCCGCGCAATTGTCCGTGGGCCATCGAGCATTTCCTCGACGGCCTGGGGATCGACGGTCGGGCCACGGTTGAGTTCGATGGCCTGTCGCAAACGCTGGAACAAGCCCTCGCCAGCCGCCAACTGCCCGAGAACCGCGCCCATCTGGTCGGCCTGCACGCGCAAGCGCTGGCGGATGCCCTGGTGCCGTTGGCCATGCGCGAATACTCCATCGCCTCGATCGCCGCCGACGGCGTGCTGGAATTGATCGTGCGTCAGGAGTTGCATGCCGACGGCAGCCTGGGCGTCGGTTCCGGCTGGTTGACCGAACACGCTCCCGTGGGCAGCAGCATCAGCCTGCGGGTACGACGCAACAGCGGTTTCCATCTACCGAACGAACCCGTCCCGATGATTCTGCTGGGCAACGGCACCGGGCTGGCCGGGTTGCGCAGTTTGCTCAAGGCGCGGATTGCCGACGGGCAGCAGCGTCACTGGCTGCTGTTCGGCGAGCGTCATCGCGAGCACGACTACCTGTGCCGCGCGGAACTGGAAGAGTGGTTGATCAACGGTGATCTGACGCGACTGGATCTGGCATTCTCGCGAGATCAGCCAGAGAAGATCTATGTGCAGGATCGCTTGCGCGAATCTGCCGACGAGTTGAAAAAATGGCTGGCCGATGGCGCTGTGATTTACATCTGCGGCAGTTTGCAGGGGATGGCTTCTGGCGTAGATCACGTGCTCAACGAATTGCTCGGCATTGAAGAAGTCGACCGCCTGATCGAACAAGGCCGCTACCGCCGCGACGTCTACTGACACACCCCATTAAATGTGGGAGCGGGCTTGCTCGCGAAAGCGATGTAACAGTTGATCGTTCCCACGCTCCGCGTGGGAATGCAGCCCAGGACGCTCCGCGTCCCACAACAGCCGAACGCAGAGCGTCCGTTGAGGCATTCCCACGCGGAGCATGGGAACGATCGTGCAGTCCTCACACCGGCTGCAACGTGCGCTCAAACACCTCTACCCCATCCAGATCCCGCAACACCACACTCAACTCCCCCGTCTGCCCATCGATATTCACCTCGCCAAAAAACTGAAACCCGGCAAACGGCGAGGTGTTCTGCGCAGGTGGTGCTTTCTCGAACACCACCTCGGGGCCGAAGGTTTTATCCAGCGCATTCGGCCCGAAGCTCCCCGCATTCAACGGCCCCGCGACAAACTCCCAGAACGGTTCGAAGTCCTGAAACGCCGCGCGATCCGGGTGGTAATGGTGCGCTGCGCAGTAATGCACATCCGCCGTGAGGAATACGAAATTACGCACCTGCTGCGCCCGCAGAAAACCGAGTAATTCAGCGATCTCTACTTCACGGCCCTGCGCCGGGCCTGGATCACCATTGGCCACCGCTTCCCACCGCGCCACACCGGGGCGGACTTCACCGTCGGGTACGCCGAGGCCGATGGGCATGTCGGCGGCAATGACTTTCCATTGGGCCTGGGAGCCTTTCAATTCGCGTTTGAGCCAGTCCAATTGTTCTCGACCGAGAAACGGCTTGGCGGCACCGAGGTTGTCGTCATTGGCTTCGCGATAACTGCGCATGTCGAGCACGAACACATCAAGCATCGGCCCATAACTCAGCTTGCGATAAATCCGCCCGCCGTCATCGGCACTCTGCAAGCGCATCGGCGCGTATTCCAGCCAGGCCTGGCGCGCACGGCCCACCAGGCTGTGGATATCTTTGCTTTTGTATCGCTCATCCAGTTGTTTGCCCGGCGACCAGTTGTTCACCACTTCGTGGTCGTCCCACTGCCAGATTTGCGGGACCTCGGCATTGAAGCGGCGGATGTTTTCGTCCATCAGGTTGTAGCGGTAATTGCCGCGATAGTCGTCGAGGGTTTCGGCGACTTTGCTCTTGGCTTCGCTGGTGAGGTTGCGCCACACCCGGCCACTTTCGGTGGTCAGTTGCGCCGGAACCGGGCTGTCGGCGTAGATGGTGTCGCCGCTGTGGATAAAAAAGTCCGGCAGGCGCAGACGCATGGCTTCGTAGATGCGCATGCCGCCGATGTCCGGGTTGATGCCGAAGCCCTGGCCGACTGTGTCACCGCTCCAGACAAAGCGAATATTCCGCCGGGCGGTTGGCACACTGCGCAGATGACCGAACCAGGGTTCACTGGCAACACCGCTCTGGGCGTCTTCGAACGTCACGCGGTAGAAAATTGCCTGATCGGCGGGCAGACCCGTGAGTTCGACCCGGGCGGTGAAGTCAGTGCGGGCATCGGCCAATGGCGAGACGAATCGACGAGGATTACTGAACAGGCTCCGTGTGTCCCATTCCACCACCATCCGCGCCGCGCGGTCACTACGGCTCCAGATCATCGCCCGGTCGCCCAACAGGTCGCCGGACTGCACGCCATCGGTGAGTTGCGGCCGATCCTTGACCGAAGCAATCACCGCCGGGGCCAGGCCGGGCAGCAACAGCCCGGCGCCAACGGCTTGCATGACGCGACGACGGCCGAGGTCAAATTCGCTCATGGTGTTCTCCCTGAAAAAGGAAAACTTAAGCATGTGCGCATGACGCTCGTGTGAAAAACGCAAACCCTGTGGGAACGGGCTTACCCGTGATAGCAGCGCAACAGTCACCGAATGGGTTGAATGTTAAACCGTCATCGCGGGCAAGCCCGCTCCCACAGGGTTTAGAGTCAGGCGTTGGCCGGTTCCAGCGCCAGCTCCACCGTTTCCGGCCGCTTGAGCAGCGCATACGTCACCGCCGTCAGCAGACTCCCGGCCACGATCGCCAGCAGATACAACAGCGCATGGTTGATCGCATTCGGAATCAGCATCACGAACAATCCACCGTGCGGCGCCATGAGTTTGCAGCCGAAATACATCGACAACGCGCCGGTCAGCGCACCGCCGGCGATGCTTGCCGGAATAACCCGCAGCGGGTCTTTCGCCGCAAACGGAATCGCCCCTTCGGAGATAAAGCACAGCCCCAACACCAGCGCCGCTTTACCGGCCTCGCGTTCAGTCTGGGCGAACTTGCGCCGAGCAATGAACGTGGCGATGCCCAGGCCAATCGGCGGCACCATGCCGGCCGCCATGGTCGCGGCCATCGGTGCATAACTTTGCGACGCCAGCAGCCCGACCGAAAACGCGTAAGCGGCTTTGTTGATCGGCCCGCCGAGGTCGACGCACATCATGCCGCCCAGCAGCACACCCAGCAGAATGGCGTTGGTGGTGCCCATGCTGTCGAGGAAGTGCGTGAGCCCTGCAAGCATCCCGGCCACCGGTTTGCCGACCACATAGATCATCACCAGACCGGTGAACAGGCTCGCCAGCAACGGGATGATCAGGATCGGTTTCAGCGCCTCAAGGCTCTGCGGCAAACGCGCATAGCGATTGATCGCCTGGGCCGCATAGCCAGCGATGAAACCGGCAATGATGCCGCCGATGAAACCGGCACCCAGGGTGCTCGCCAGCAAACCGCCGATCATCCCCGGCGCCAGGCCCGGGCGGTCGGCGATCGAGTAGGCGATATAGCCCGCCAGCAACGGCACCATCAGTTTGAACGCGGTGTCGCCGCCGATCTGCATCAGCGCCGCCGCGAGCGTGCCTTCCTCCTTGAATGCAGTGATACCGAACACGAAGGACAAGGCGATCATCAAACCGCCCGCCACCACCATCGGCAACATGAACGAGACACCGGTCAGCAGGTGTTTGTAGATGCCGGTCTTCTCTTGCTTGGCCGGGCCTTTGGCGCCGGTCGAAGCGCTTTCCTGTTTGCCTTCGGCCAGGGCTTTGTTCAGCGTCGCTTCGGCCTGTTTCAGCGCAATGCCGGTGCCGCAGCGGTAGATTTTCTTACCCGCGAAACGCTCGGTGGCGACTTCGATGTCTGCCGCCAGCAGCACCACGTCGGCATCGGCAATCGCTTCTGCGCTGAGTGGATTGCGCGCGCCGACCGAGCCTTGGGTTTCCACTTGCAGATCGTAGCCCAGACGCTTGGCCGCTTGCTGCAGGGCTTCGGCGGCCATGAAGGTGTGGGCGACGCCGGTCGGGCACGCGGTGACGGCCACCAGGCGTGGCGCGCTTTTAACGGCGGCGGCAGGCTCGGCGGCGACTTCGGGCGCGACATAAACCTCAGCCTCCTCCACCCCGCGACGCAGCACCGCTTCGACATCTTGCAGGGCCTGGGCCGGGGTGCTCTGGAACACCCGTTTGCCGACGAATCGCGACATATCCACCGGCGCGCTGGTGACCAGCAACACCCACTCGGCGGCTTCGATGGTCGCGGCCGACAGTTGACGTTCCGGATGGGCCGCATCAACGACTTCGACACTGGTGCTCCAGCCCTGACGCTGGGCCGCTGCATCGAGCAGACGAGCGCACAGCACACTGGTGACCATGCCGTTCGGGCAGGCCGTAACAATGGCTAACTTCATTGCAAACCCTCTTATTGTTCTGTCAGGGGGCGCAGGCGCACGCCCTGTTCAAGGTGCGCCAGTTGCGCGGCGTCGCCGATACCAAAACCGATCTGGGTCACGGCCATGGCGGCAATCGCGGTGGCGGTGCGCAAGGTTTGTTCGGGCGTATCGGCACTGAGCAAACCGTGCAGCATGCCCGCCAGCAACGAATCCCCTGCCCCAACGGTGCTGATCACGCTGACCTTGGGCGGCGTGGCGTGCATGGCCGAGCCGACACTGAACCAGTTCACCCCGTCGGCACCGTCGGAAATCACCACGTGCTCGATACCATGTGCATGCAAACGGCTCGCCGCCTCGGCTTGGGCCCCCACGGAAACCACCTCGCAACCCAGCGCTTCTGCCAATTCTTCGGTGTTGGGCTTGATCAGCCAGGGGCCGGCCACCAGACCTGCGCGCAAGGCTTCACCGCTGGTGTCGAGCGCCACTTTCAAACCGCGCTTTTTCAAGCGCTGGATCAACTCCCGCAGCCACTGAGGATTCACGCCACGGGGCAGACTCCCGGCCACGACGACCGCGTCATGCCCTGGAGCAATCTGGTCGAGTCGATCGAGCAAAGCCTGCTGCGCCGCTTCACTGACCCTCGGCCCCGGGCCGTTGATGTCGGTGATGCGCCCATCGCTTTCCGCCAGTTTGATATTGCTGCGGGTCTCGCCGGGGACACGGACAAACGCGTCGGTAAAACCGCGTTTGGCAAACAGGGTTTCGAACGCCTGAAGGTTGTCTTCCCCGAGAAAACCGCTGACGGTCAGCTGATGCCCGAGGTCGGCCAGCACCTGCGCCACGTTCACCCCTTTGCCGGCGGCGTGGGTGTGCATTTCGTCGCTGCGATTGACCTGACCGGCGGTAAGTAGCGGCAATTGAACGGTGAGGTCCAGCGCCGGGTTAAGGGTCAGGGTTAAGATCTTGGCCATTACAGGGCCTCCACTAATGCACGGACTTCGTTCGCGCTGCCCACGGCCAGGGCCTGTTGGGCAAGGGTTTGAGTCTGGGTCAGGCTGAGTTCACGAATGCGCGCCTTGACCTCGGCAATGCTGCGGCCCGACACGCTCAACTCATCCACACCCAGGCCCACCAGCACCGGCACCGCCAGCGGATCGGCCGCCAGTTCACCGCACACGCCGACCCACTTGCCATGAGCATGAGCCGCACGCACGGTGATGTCGATCAGTTGCAGCACCGCCGGATGCAAGCCGTCAGCCTGGGCCGACAAGGTCGGATGACCACGGTCGATGGCCAGGGTGTATTGCGTCAGGTCGTTGGTGCCAACACTGAAGAAATCCACTTCCTTGGCCAGCACCGGCGCCAGCAAAGCGGCCGACGGCACTTCGATCATGATCCCCAGTTGCAGGTCCGCAACCGGGATTTCCAGGCGCAGACGTTCGGTCATGTCCCGCGCCTGACGCCACTCATCGACGCTGCCGACCATCGGGAACATGATCCGCAATGGACGGTTGTCCGCCGCACGCAGCAAGGCGCGCAACTGCGCTTCCATGACCTGCGGGCGTTGCAGGGTCAGGCGAATGCCACGCACGCCGAGGAACGGGTTTTCTTCTTTCGCGATCGGCCAGTACGGCAGCGGTTTGTCACCACCGACGTCGAGGGTACGCACCACCAGCGGTCGCCCGGCCAGGCCATCGAGCACACGACGGTATTCGACCTCCTGAGTCGCCTCGTCCGGCGCTTGCGAGTGGGCCATGAAAATCAGTTCGGTGCGCAGCAGGCCAATGCCTTCGGCGCCCTGCTCCACCGCACTGGTGACGCCGGCGCTTTCACCGATATTGGCGAATACTTCCACCGCGTGACCATCGGTGGTCAGCGCCGGTTGATGGCGTTGTTCGGCGGCGGCTTTCAAGCGCAGTTCGCGGGTGTCGCGTTCTTCGGTAGCACGCTGCAAGGTCGCGGCATCGGCATCCACGTGCAGGCGACCGCGTTGCCCATCGATCAACAGCGGTGTGCCCGGTTTCAGCAGCAACACGGCGGCACCGGCACCCACCAACGCCGGAATACCCAGGGCACGCGCGACGATGGCGCTGTGGGCCGTGGCGCCACCGCGAGCGGTGAGGATGCCGGCGACACGCGTCGGATCGAGACGTGCCACGTCGGACGGGCCGACTTCGTCCATCACCAGAATGTATGGCTGCTCCGGCTCGGCTGGCGTTTCGACCCCACTCAATTGCGCCAGCACCCGACGGCCAATGTCGCGCAAATCGGCGGCACGTTCGGCGAGCAAGGCGTCCTGCAGCGATTCCTGTTGTTTGGCAGCGGCTTCAATCACCGCCATCCATGCTGCTTCGGCGCTTTCGCCTTGCTTGAGACGGGTGTCGACTTCGTCGGTCAGTTCCGGGTCGTCGAGCATTTCCTGGTGGGTGATGAAAATCTCGCGGATGGCTTTGGCCTTGCTGCGCTCGATCAGGCCTTCAATGTCGCGACGCACATCCGCCAGCGCTTGCTTGAGGCGTTCGCGCTCGATGGCGGCGGACTCACCGCGCAGCGGGTAATCGATGACTTGCTGCACTTGAATATGCGCCGGGCCGATGGCGATCCCTGGGGCAGCAGCAATCGCCTGAATCAAACTGCCGGAGGCCGGTGCAAGCAGCACTTCGGCAACATCGGCGATCACTTCGCGATGTTGGCTCACTGCCGGCAGCGGCTCGACTTCTTCACCGAGGCCTTCTTCGATGGCCGCCAGCAAGGCTGGCAAGGCATCGGCGGCGATGGTCGGTTCGGCGATGAATTCCAGCACCTGACCGCGACGGGCGCCAAGGCTGAGCAGTTTGCTCAAACTCTTCACCGACACCGCGCTGTCGTGACCGTCGACGATGCGCACGCGGATTTCGCCTTCAAAACTTTTCGCCAGTTGCGCGAGGATCTTCGCCGGGCGCGCATGCAAACCGTGGGTGTTGGCCAAGGCAATGCGTGCGCTCGGCCAATCCGCCGGCACTTCACCGCCGAGGACTTCCAGCACCGCGCGGCTGCTGGTGGCACGGCCCAGCTCATGACCACGGCCTTCGATCAGCAACGCGCAAAGGCGTTCGAGCAATGCCTGATGGGCTTCACCTAGGCTGGCCAGGCAGAACAGACCGCTCAACGGCTGACCGAGGTAGCGCATGGGTTTATCCGGGGTAACGAACGCCAGGCCCGGACGCTTCACCGTTTGTTCACTGTGCAGCCACCACAAGCCATCGCCCAGCGGCAGCGCGTCGACCTGCTGCAAGACGCCGGCAAAACCGTTGCTCACGCAGTCGGCCTGACGCAGCAAGCGGGCACCGCGCCAGACCAGTTCTTCGAAGTCATCGGCGGAGACTCCGAGGCCGATCATCTGTGCGTCCAGCGCCAATTCTTGCGGCGCGCCTTGCAGCAGTTTCAGCAAGGCTTCGGCGGTGCTGGCGCGACGCAGGGCCTGGCCCAGATCGGTTTCACCGAGGGCGCGGGTCAGCAGTTGCAGCAGGCGCAGGTGTTCATCGGATTTGGCGGCGATACCGATGGCCAGATAAACGATCTGGCCATCTCCCCAGTCCACGCCGTCAGGAAACTGCATCAGCCGCACGCCGGTGGAAAACACCAGATCACGGGTTTGCGGGGTGCCGTGGGGGATGGCAATACCTTGACCGAGAAAGGTCGAGCCCTGGGCTTCCCGGGCCTGCAAGCCCGCAAGGTAACCATCCGCCACCAGGCCATCGGTCACGAGTCGGTCAGCGAGTAATTGCAGGGCGGTGGCTTTATCCACAGCCGACTGGCCCATGGATATCTGCTCTATGGTGAGCTCGAGCATGCTTTCTCCTTTTTGGCGCCGTGTGACGCCAGGTATTGTTTTGATTGATTCAGCTTAGGCCCTTTGGGAGCGCCTTTTCAGGGGCAGTTTTGGCGGTTTCACGGCAGAACCGACCAAAGCGACCTGAAACGTAGAAAATACGCCTGCTGAAACGTTTAATCTAGAATGTTAGGCACGTTACTCGATAATGTCTCATCCTTGAAGTCCAATTGTCGGATGTGCTGCCACAATGATCGCCTGCCGAATCGGGTAGGATTGGCGAAAATGCCGGGCACGCTCGAATAAACAAGGAAATACCGGGTTGAAACTCAGTGATATTGCACAGTTGGCCGGCGTCTCCGTGACCACCGCCAGTTATGTCATCAACGGCAAGGCCGAACAGCAACGTATCAGCAGCGCCACCGTCGAGCGCGTGCGAGCAGTTGTCGAACAACATGGCTTCACACCCAATCCTCAGGCCGCCGGACTGCGCAGTCGGCACACCCGCACCTTGGGGTTCATTCTGCCGGACCTGGAAAACCCCAGTTACGCGCGAATCGCCAAACTGCTGGAACAAGGTGCCCGGGCTCGCGGCTATCAATTGCTGATCGCCAGCTCCGACGATGCGCCAGACAGCGAACGGCAATTACTGCAACTGTTCCGCGCCCGCCGCTGCGATGCACTGATCGTCGCCAGTTGCCTGCCGGCCGGCGATGACAGTTACCGCCAGTTGCAGGCCAAAGGCATTCCGATCATCGCCATCGACCGGGTGATGGAGCCTGAGCACTTTTGCTCGGTGATCAGTGACGACCGCGAAGCCAGTCTGCAGCTTACCCGCAGCCTGCTGGACCCGTTGCCCAAGCAGATCGCCTTGATCGGTGCCCGTCCCGAATTGAGTATCAGCCAGGAACGGGCGGCGGGTTTCAAGGAAGCGCTGAACGGCTTCAAAGGCGAGGCGCTGATCGAGCACGGCGAGTCGTTCAGCCGTGAGTGCGGCAAGCAATTGATGGAAGAGTTGCTTCAGCGCCTGGGCCATTTGCCGGATGCGTTGGTAACCACCTCCTACGTGCTGCTTCAGGGCGTGTTCGATGCCTTGCATGACTTCCCGCTGAAAACCCGCCCGCTACGCCTGGGCACCTTCGGTGATACGCAGTTGCTGGACTTCCTGCCGCTGCCGGTCAACGCCATGTCCCAGCAGCATCAACTGATCGCCGACAAAGCTTTGCAACTGGCGTTGGCGGCCATTGAACAGGCCGATTACCAACCCGGCGTGCAGGCCATCGCGCGAACCTTCAAGCAGCGAATTCATCAGGACTGAGCCGTGGAACTGATCGACACCCACACTCATCTGGATTTCCCGGATTTCGACGTGGATCGTCAGGCGCTGCTGGCCGAGAGCCGCGCCCTCGGCGTGCGGCGGATGGTGGTGCTGGGGGTTTATCAGGCCAATTGGCAGCGGGTCTGGGACCTGGTGCAAAGCGATCCCGATCTGCATGCGGCGTTCGGTTTGCACCCGGTGTATCTGGATGACCATCGCCCTGAGGATTTGACCGAACTCGGTGATTGGCTGACGCGTCTGGCGGGCCATCGACAGCTATGCGCGGTGGGTGAGATCGGTCTGGATTATTTCATCGAAACCCTGGATCGCGAACGCCAGCAAGCGCTGTTCGACGCTCAACTGCAACTGGCGGCGGACTTCAATCTGCCGGCACTGATTCACGTGCGACGCAGCCATGCGGCGGTGATTGCCACGCTCAAACGGTTTCGCTTGAAGCGCGCGGGAATCATTCACGCCTTCGCCGGTAGCCAGGAAGAGGCTCGCGAATACATCAAGCTGGGTTTCAAACTCGGCCTCGGCGGCGCCGCGACCTGGCCGCAGGCCCTGCGCATGCACCGTGTGCTCGCCGGTTTGCCCCTTGAATCGGTGGTACTGGAAACCGACTCACCGGACATGGCCCCCGCCATGTTCCCCGGCCAACGTAATAGCCCGGCTCATTTGCCGGCAATCTGCGCGGCACTGGCTGCCATCATGGCAGTCAGTCCCGAACGACTGGCGTCCGCCAGCACGACCAATGCGTGTGAGCTGTTCAACTGGTAATCCAATACCTGTGGGAGCGGGCTTGCTCGCGAAGAGGCCGTCACATTCAAATTTTATGTGACTGATAGACCGCTTTCGCGAGCAAGCCCGCTCCCACATTGGATCCTCTGCGCGGCATCAAACCCGGAACGCGCTGATCAATTGCTTGAGTTCCACCACCTGCGCCGACAACGCTCGGCTGGCATTTTCGGTCTGGTGCGCGCCGTCAGCGGTGCGCTCACCGGCACGGTTGATCTCGACGATATTCTGGTCGATGTCGTGAGCCACGGCAGTCTGTTGCTCAACCGCGGCGGCGATCTGCTGGTTCTGGTCGACGATCATGCCGACGGCGCCGAGGATGTTTTCCAGCGCCTGCTGAACCTTTTCCGACTGCCCGACCGTGCCGTTGGCCATCTGATGGCTGGTGCCCATCGCCTTGACCGCCGCACCGACACCGCTGTGCAGCTTGGCGATCATCTGCTCGATTTCTTCGGTCGATTGCTGGGTGCGTTTGGCCAGGGTCCGGACCTCGTCCGCCACCACCGCAAAACCACGGCCCTGCTCGCCTGCGCGCGCGGCTTCGATGGCCGCGTTGAGGGCCAGCAGGTTGGTCTGTTCGGCAATGCTTTTGATCACTTCCAGCACACGACTGATGGATTGGCTGTCGCTGGCCAGTTGATTGATCACCCGTACCGACTGATCGATCTCACTGGCCAGTGCAGCGATGCTGCCCTGCTGGGACTCCACCAGGCCGCGCCCGCTGATGGTCTCGTCGTTGACGCTATGGGCGCTGCTGACAGCCGCCGCGGCACTGCGCGCCACCTCCAGAGACGTGGCTGACATCTGGTTCATCGCGGTGGCGACCTGCTCGATCTGCGTGCGTTGCCCCGCCACCGCCTGATTGCTCTGAGCGGACACGTTCTCGACCTGGCCGGCCTGACGCTCGACCTCACCAACGGTCTGGCCCACCCGCTCGATCAGATCATGGATCTTCTTCACGGTGCCGGTGAATACCTCGCCCAGCTCGCCCAGTTCATCGCGGCTGTTAGCGCTGAAGGTCACGGTCATGTCACCGGCCGCCACTTTATCCATCACCGCGCCAAGCCGCTTGAGGGTGGTGCGGGTCGAAGCGTAGAAACCGCCATAGAGGTAAAAAATCAACACAAACACCACCGCCAATGCCACCACCTGCAAGATCATATGGGTGCGATGCTGCTCCAGCCGCTGCTGCAACTGGGTACCGAGAAACTTCAGGGTGGCTTCATTGAGTTGGTAAGTCTGGTCGATCAGGCCCGTGACCTGATCGTAAAAGGCCTGCCACGGTGCATCGAGGGTTTCAGCCATCACCACCTGTTCTTCGAACAGTTCACTGGCCTTTTTCAGAGAGGCCTTGCTGCTTTCAGCCTGAGCGGCCAGGGTTTCGTGCGCTGCTTTACTGGAGCCCAGAGCATCCTGCAATTTCAGACCGTATTCAGCTTGAAGCTTTTCGATCTGCGCCAGCAATTCATCGAACCGGGTGCTCGACGACGAATTGAGAAAGCCCTGTCCCAACGAGTAAGAGCCCATCGCCCGGCCTTCGCCAAGCGTCTGGGTGACGGCTGGCGTGACGTTGGTAATGAGCTCGCTCAGCTGACGCATGTCGCTCTGACTGTCGCGGCTCAGGCCGGCCTGACTGGCAATGATCTGGCTGAAAATCTGCGCGTTGCCGAGCAACTTGCCGATCAGCGCACTTTTGCTTTGCAGGGAGGTTTCCGTTTGCTGGGCCTTGAACGCGGCGATCATTTCATCGCGCTTGCCATCGAAGAAGGTGATTTGTTCCGGGTCAGTGGTCATCGCCGCCAGCCCTTGCAAACGGGTCAGAACACTTTGCTCCAGGGCGCTGATGTTCGACTCGACATGACCGGCCTTGCCGGACTGGCCAAGGGTAACGTTGATCTGCACCAGGTTGTTCAGGGTTTCCAGATCCCGGCGCAGGCTCAGGCCGCTGCCCAGCAGGTCGAGGCTCTGCAGCTCGACCCGTGTGCCCTGGAATTCGCGATAGGAATCGCGCACCAGATAGAAGTTGGTCACCAGCATCGGCACAAGGAACAGCACGCTGATCAGGCTGAACTTCATGCCGAAGCTCAGGCGGTTCATCAGCGCGACGGCGGGATAGAGCAAGCTCTTCACTGTGAAGTCTCCCTTTTGAATTCTTATTTTTATGGCAGGCGCGCAGAGACAGCAGATAGCCACTATTGGCGCTATCTCTGTATAGCCTAAATCGGCGGAGGGTTTTGTAACTTAAGGTTAACGGCGGGGTACCATTGTTGGAGCGGATGAGCACCTTGTGGCGAGGGGGCTTGCCCCCGTTCGGCTGCGAAGCAGTCGTAAAATCCAGACAACTTAGTCTGTCTGGACGGGCGCCGGGGGCCGCTTCGCGACCCAACGGGAGCAAGCTCCCTCGCCACATGTGTTGTGGCTTAGGACAAAACAGTCCACAACGCAAACCCGGCATACCAAAGCACTGCCGCGCGCAGCAGCAGTTCCCAGATCCGGTCCAGGCTGTTGATGCCGTCCGGCCCGACCATCGGCGCCGGAATTTCACCGGCCACCAACCCAACTTTCTCGATCAGTTGGGCGGCGCTGATGTTCCAGTTCAGCAGCTCGTGCAGCATCACCCGGCCGACCGCGACAAAGTTGCCGACCAGCGCAAAACTCGCCGCTAGCAGTCGCACCGGTACCCAATCGAACGCATGACGCAGCTGTGCCGCTCGCTCGACCACGGCCGGGTTCTGCCCGTGCTCCTCGGCCAGCGCCAGCAGTCGATAGCTCAACGCGGCAACCGGGCCCAGCAGGAAGTACCAGAAGATCACCGCGAAAAAACTCTGATAGGCCTGCCACAGCAGATGCCCTTCAACTCGCTCCAGCAGTTGCTCGCCGCTGTCGGCACAAATATTCAGGTCGCGTTTGGCCACATGAGCGGCGGCTTGCAGGTCTTCCCGGCGCCAGGCATCGCGGAACGGCCCGAGGCCGGCCAGCAGATCACCTCGGCCCAGACTGTAAATCACCACCAGCAAGTGCACCGGTAACGCCAGCAAACCGTAGGCTACCGGCTCCAGCACCACCAACAGCAAACCCAGCAGCGCCACCGGCAACAACACCAGCACCACCAGTATCAGCCACGGACGGTTTGTCATGCGTGGGTTGGCTTCAAGCTTGTTCAGCTCGCGCACCCAACCGCCATCACGTTGAACCTGATGGCGCAGAGCCGAGAACTTCTCGATCCACACCGCCAACAGCAGCACCAGAAAACTCATTGTTACTCCTTTTTTTCCTGAGCAGCTTTTGCCAGAGACGCGCGATAGCGTGCCCAGTCAAACGCCGGTCCCGGATCAGTCTTGCGCCCGGGTGCGATGTCGCTATGCCCGCAGATGCGTTGTGCGGTGATACCCGTGAAGGCGCTTTGCAGCTGTCGGGTCAGGGCCGTCAACGCTTGATATTGGGCGTCGGTGAACGGCAGATCATCCGTGCCTTCGAGCTCGATGCCCACGGAAAAATCGTTACAGGTATCCCGTCCTTCGAAACACGAGACGCCAGCGTGCCAGGCGCGCTCAAGACAAGAGACAAACTGAGTGACGGCGCCGTCACGTTCAATCAGAAAGTGCGCAGACACCCGCAGGTCGGCGATTCCTGCAAAGTAGGGATGTTCCGTGACATCCAGACGATTCTGGAAAAATTCCTGCACCTTGCCGGTCAGAAACTGCGCTGGCGGCAGACTGATGTTGTGGATCACCAGCAGGGAGATTTCGCCCTCGGGGCGCGCATTGAAGTTGGGCGAGGGGCATATGCGCACGCCCTGACACCAACCGCTCGCGGGGTCCAACTGCATACAGGTTCCTTCAACGACGACTGTGTTGGTGCCCAGTATGCCGCGATAGACCCTCGGCGCGCGATCACTTGCCGCGATTGAGACGCCGCAGGTTGCCCAACACCGATTCCAGCGCCCGGTCGAACAGCAAGGTATCGTCCAGCGTTCGCACCGCACCACGCCGGAACTCCAGGGCCAGACCGGTGCGACTGTGCTCCTGCACTTTCATCCCGGTACGGTTGACGAAGATGTACTTGCCGGTGGCTTCAATGATCGCCGCCAGCTTGCAGCGCAGGGTGTTTTCCTCATCTTCCTGAAACTCGACCCAGCAGCCCAGGCGCAACTGATCGACTTGAAGCAAAGCGACATCGTCCTCCGGCAAACACATCGATGCTGTCTCGAGCGGGCCTTCGTCAGCGCTGCGAAGCACGATTTGCTGCTGCACTTCGACCATCATCGGTGCGTCAACGGCCATGCTTTTCTGGCCTGGACGTTCGAACAGCTGGACGTGCAAAGCTTCCAGCTTGCTGAAAAACTCGCCGGTGGCGAACGGATCGAATGCCGAGCTGTTCAAACCATCGCGCAACGATTTGAGCAACCCCGGCACCAGCGCCAACAAGCGCACGCTCACGTCGGGTTCATCATGGCGCTGCACGCTCCAGATCAATTGCTCCATGGTCTGCACATCGGCGTGCCATTCGGCGGACTGATCACCGTGCTTGAGGCAGGTCAGCAACAGCACTTTGCTCCAGGCCTCCTGGACAAACGCCACCACACTGTGCGGCAGCACCTTGCCCACCAACGCCTGGTTCAGCGCTTGCTCGACGCGCTGACGCGCCAGTTCGGTCCTGGCGCGGCCCTCTTCGGCGTCACGGGTGCGCTGCTCGAGTAATTCGCTGCGACGGCGCTCGTCATGGGTGAAGGCGAGAAAATCCGCCAGCAATTCGGAAAAGATTGCCGGGTCATCGACAAAGTCGTTCAGCAAACGCTGCACCACTTGCTCGATGCGCAGGTACAGGCTGTCGCGCTCATGGTCATCGCACTCGCCCCAGCCCATGGCTGCTGCGGCGATTTCGTTGAGTAAGCGCCGGGCCGGATGGCTGCTGCGACTGAAGAAGCTCTTGTCGAGCACCGCGACTTTCAGCATCGGGATCTGCAAACGGCCGATCAGCGCCTTGAGCGAGTCCGGCAGGTTGCGGTCATCGAGGATGCATTCGAAGAGCATGGCGATCAGGTTGATCACGTCTTCGTCGGCCACCCCCACCACACGCGATTTGCCGCTTTTGACGCTGCCCCGGGTCAGCAGTTGTTCGAGCTGGTTACGCAGATCGAAGTCGTCTGGAGCCGCCAGTGCCGGTACGTATTGCTGCAAATGCGAGAGCAGGCGCAGCAGGTCGCGGGTTGAGATGGGCTGGGTCTGGGCGCTGACCTCCAGGGTCGGCGCAACGCTGCCACGCACGTGGAACAGCAATTCCTGCAAGGCGGCGAAGACTTCCTGCACGCCTTCGTCAATCTGCGTATTGCCAGTTTGCACGCCTGTCTCGGCGGGATCAGCATGAACACTCGCAGCCGCCCGATCGGTGGCACGCCGCGCCGGGGCGGGCTTGAGGTCCGGCAGCACGCCGGTGGCGATCAGCAGTTGATTGGCTTCGGCGTAGAGCTGATCAGCATTGCTGAGCACATAGCGTTCGAACAGCTTGAGAATGATCAGCTTGACCTTGATCTCCATCCCCAGGTTGCGCCCGGCCTGCAAGAAATACTCGCAGAGCAGCGTCGGCCCCATGGGGTTTTGCCGTTCGATCAACGCCTTGCCCAGCAGCATGCTGAGCCGGGCTGTCAGTTGGTCGAGGGCGAAGCCGTCGCGGTTCAGCACTTTGCCGACCATGCCCTCCACCGCCACATTACGTTCCATGTCGTCTAACGGCACCGCGGCATCGAAAACCAGTGCCGGGGGAAAGGCAGCCTGAGAGGTGTCGTGATGAATGAGGCCGACGAAAGCCTCGGAGAATTGCTCGAGAAAACCGCGTTCGATGCTTTTGCGCTTGAGGCGCAAATCGCGCATGGCTTCGAAGAAGATGTTTTGCTCGACGTCGTTGCGGGCGCGGTCGGCCATCTCGAACAGGGTGTCGTCGGCGTTATCGAACAGCGCCTGCAAACCCTCCTTGAGCTGTTGCGCGGCCTTGTCGCGAACCTGAAGCAGAATCACGGGCAGGCGGGCGAGCGGTGAGTGAGTCGCCTGGTCGGTAGCGGCCTTGTGCAAAGGCACTACATTCCCGTCGTTGTGCATCCAAGCCTCCTGGAACGGTGATTCTTCGGTTCGTACGCAGGCCATACAGCCGACGCTCAACGGGGACAGTCATCACCCGTTGTCATTCAATAATAAGGAATCCAAAGTTACGTCAAAGCTATGACGTCAAACGAAAGGCGAATTATCTGCAAAAGACTCTCCTTGTGCCAGCAGACTCTGCCCGCCCCAAAGAAATAGACGTTTATGAGAGCCCCTTGCTTAACACCGATTGCTCGCACGAATCGACCAAATGCAGGTGGGCGAACGATGGAATGGGCGTTGATGCCTTGGGTTGCCTCGCAGCATGGCCCTATAATCGGGCCACTTTGTTTGTGGAGCCCGTTATGCCGAATCTACGTCTCGCCGATTTGACCGCCGAAATCGAAGCCAACGTGCGCCGTGCGTTGCTCGAGGACATCGGCAGCGGCGACATCACCGCGCAACTGATCCCGGCCGAACGCCTGGCCAAAGCCACCATCATCACTCGCGATGCGGCTGTTATTGCTGGTACCGCGTGGGTGGATGCGGTTTTCCGGCAATTGGACCCTCGGGTTGCCGTTCATTGGCAGGTGCGCGACGGCGAACGGGTGAAACCCAATCAGGTGTTGTTCCATCTCGAAGGCCCGGCGCGCTCGCTGCTGACAGGTGAACGCAGTGCTCTTAATTTCCTGCAATTGCTGTCCGGCGTGGCCACTCGCGCGCGGTACCTGGCCGATTTCGTCGCAGAGACCCAGGTGAAGTTGCTCGACACCCGCAAAACCCTGCCGGGGCTGCGCCTGGCCCAGAAATACGCCGTGACCTGCGGCGGTTGCCACAATCACCGCATCGGCCTGTATGACGCCTTCCTGATCAAGGAAAACCATATCGCCGCCTGCGGTGGCATTCCTGAAGCTATCAATGCCGCACACAAGATCGCCCCGGGCAAACCGGTGGAGATCGAAGTGGAAAGTCTGGCGGAGCTGAAGGAAGCACTGGCGGCGGGCGCTGACATCATCATGCTCGATGAACTGAGCCTGGCTGACATGCGCGAAGCTGTGCGCTTGAACGCCGGCAAGGCAAAACTGGAGGCTAGCGGCGGTATCAATGAAAGTACATTGCTGCCAATCGCCGAAACCGGGGTGGATTATATTTCCATTGGTGCGATGACCAAGGATGTGAAGGCTGTAGACCTGTCGATGCGCCTCAGTCTCTGAGGAGCTGTAAGCCATAAGCTACAAGCTACAAGCGGTTTCACTTTGCCTGTAGCTTGCGGCTTGAAGCCTGAAGCTTGTCGCTGTCAAACGACTAGATTATTCATCTCGCAGTACTCTTCCCACTCGACGCCCAATACCTCGGCCGCCTCCTTGTGCAGGGCCAAGCGCGCAGCTTCGAACTCTTCCGGGGTTGAGGTGTACTTGAGCGTCAGCTCCCACGGCTGCAAGCCCTGGGATTCAGCCTCATCCTCAAATGCCCACTGGATCTGGTCTTTCTGATCGTCGGCTGACAAGTCCTTGATCTCTTCGGCCAACTGAGGCGACTCAAGCAGGTACTTTTTAAGTGCTTCTTCGTTTCTGGCTTCTTGGGTCAATTCTTTAACGGTCATGGCGTTCTCGCTGATCTGGGGAATGGAAGATGGATCTGGATCATCAAGGATCTCTCTGACGCAAATAACCGTTTGAAGCCCGGTTTGTCTGGCCTTCAGAACCATTCGGGATCATCTGAAAACTGCTGGGCGATGCTCATGCAGACAACGAATATAGGACGTTTTGTCGATGATTTACACGGGTCTTTACATCTATCCCATAAAAAGCCACGTGCATAAGGTGCGAGAGGCCTTGGGAACATAAGTCGAAACCCAAAGTCATAGCGATGTGCCATATCGGCACGTCACAAGGAACCCAGTGATGCGCAGTTTTTCGAAGCTTTCGTCTACCCAGCTTGCGACCGCTACCCTGCTGCTCGGCAGCCTGACATTGGCCGGCACTGCTCAAGCGGCTGTCGAAGTCACCTCTGACCCTGCGTTGTACTCCGACAAAATCTGCGCCCTCCACAATTCATTCGGCAAGGACACACTCGTCAGAACCAGCGTCAGCATCGATGATCTGGAGAGCCTGCAAAAAACCGTGAAGACCAATGCCATGGAGCTGGAAAGCCAGAAGCGCACCCTCAGCGAACAAACCCGTCAGATCGAAGAACTCAAACGCAATAGCGGTTCCAGCTCAAACTCCAGCAGCAAGGAGATTGACGATCTCAAACGCACGGTCAATGAGCAGGAACGCGATCTGAACAACCTTGGCAAGCAAGTGGAAGAGCTAAAGCGCAATAGCGGCTCCAGCTCAAGCTCGAACAACAGCGAAATCTCCAGTCTCAAACGGGAGATCAGCGATCAGGATCGCGCGATGGATCAGCTCAAACGCACCGTTGAGGATCTGAGCAGAAAGGTGAAATAAGCGAGAAGTGGTGCCCGAGACAGGAATCGAACCTGCGACCTTCGCGTTACGAGTGCGCTGCTCTACCGGCTGAGCTACACGGGCTGTGGGCTAAACCTAGCACTGGCTTCGAGGTCCGGCAACTTGTGGCGAGGGAGCTTGCTCCCGCTCGGCTGCTCAGCAGCCGTAAACTGGTACACGCAGTGGCCTGGCGTAATGCATCAGGGTCGCTTCGCAACCCAGCGGGAGCAAGCTCCCTCGCCACAGTAAGTTCATGCTCAATACTTTCCTGCACACAAAAAAATGCCCCGCCATTTTCACGGCGGGGCATTTTTTATAACGTTGAAGCGGTCAGGCGTGGGAGTGATTAAACGCCCGAAGCCTTGGCTGCTGCTACGTCTTTGATGGACAGCTTGATACGGCCGCGGTTGTCCACGTCCAGTACCAGTACTTCCACTTCCTGGCCTTCTTTCAGGATGTCGGTCACTTTCTCAACGCGAGCATCGCTCAGCATCGAGATGTGAACCAGACCGTCCTTGCCCGGCAGGATGTTGACGAATGCGCCGAAGTCGACGATGCGTTCAACCTTACCGACATAGATCTTGCCGATCTCGGCTTCCGCGGTGATGCCCAGAACGCGCTGACGCGCAGCTTCTGCCGCTTCCTTGGTTTCGCCGAAGATCTTGATCGAACCGTCGTCTTCGATGTCGATCGAAGCCTTGGTTTCTTCACAGATCGCACGAATGGTCGCGCCGCCTTTACCGATGACATCACGGATTTTGTCGGTGTCGATTTTCATCGCGATCATGGTCGGAGCGTTTTCCGACAGCTCGGTACGCGACTGGCCAATGATCTGGTTCATCTGACCGAGGATGTTCAGGCGCGCTTCCAGGGCTTGGCCCAGAGCGATTTCCATGATTTCTTCGGTGATGCCCTTGATCTTGATGTCCATCTGCAGCGCGGTAACACCTTTGGCGGTACCCGCTACTTTGAAGTCCATGTCGCCGAGGTGATCTTCGTCGCCCAGGATGTCGGTCAGGACGGCGAATTTCTCGCCTTCTTTAACCAGACCCATGGCGATACCGGCAACCGGTGCCTTCATCGGAACGCCGGCATCCATCAGAGCCAGGGAAGCGCCGCAGACCGAAGCCATGGAGCTCGAACCGTTGGACTCGGTGATTTCCGACACAACACGGATGGTGTACGGGAACACGTCGGCAGCAGGCAGCATCGCCTGAACCGAACGACGGGCCAGACGGCCGTGACCGATTTCGCGACGACCAGCGCCACCCATGCGACCACACTCACCTACCGAGAACGGAGGGAAGTTGTAGTGCAGCATGAACGGGTCTTTTTTCTCGCCTTCCAGGGTGTCCAGCAGCTGTGCGTCACGGGCAGTACCCAGAGTCGCGACTACCAGGGCCTGGGTTTCGCCACGGGTGAACAGTGCCGAACCGTGGGTCTTCGGCAGAACGCCGACTTCGATGTTCAGCGGACGTACGGTCTTGGTGTCGCGACCGTCGATACGTGGCTTGCCGTTAACGATGTTTTCGCGAACGGTGCGGTATTCGATTTCACCGAAAGCCGCTTTGACTTCAGCGGAAGTCGGTTGGCCTTCTTCGCCGGACAGCTTGGCAACCACCTGGTCTTTCAGTTCGCCCAGACGTGCATAACGGTCGGCTTTGACGGTGATGGTGTAAGCCTGGGAGATCGCTTCGCCGAACTCGGCACGGATAGCGCCCAACAGTGCGGTGGCTTCCGGCTGAGGAGCCCAGGTCCAGGTTGGTTTGGCAGCTTCAGCGGCCAGCTCCTTGACGGCGTTGATCACCACCTGGAACTCGTCGTGCGCAAACAGTACAGCGCCCAGCATCTGGTCTTCGGTCAGCTCTTTGGCTTCCGATTCAACCATCAACACGGCTTCCGAAGTACCGGCAACGACCATGTCCAGGCTCGAAGCTTTCAGCTGTTCGTAAGTAGGGTTCAGCAGGTAACCGGTGCTTTCATGGAACGCAACGCGGGCAGCGCCGATCGGGCCATCGAAAGGAATGCCGGAGATGGCCAGGGCAGCCGAGGTACCGATCATCGCAGCGATGTCCGGATCGGTCTTTTTGCTGGTGGAAACGACGGTGCAGACAACCTGCACTTCGTTCATGAAGCCTTCTGGGAACAGCGGACGGATCGGACGGTCGATCAGTCGGGAAGTCAGGGTTTCTTTCTCGGAAGGACGGCCTTCACGCTTGAAGAAACCGCCAGGGATCTTACCGGCAGCGTAAGTCTTTTCCTGGTAGTGAACGGACAGAGGGAAGAAGCCCTTGCCTGGATCGGCTTGTTTGGCACCGACAACGGTCACCAATACGCTGACGTCGTCGTCAACGGTGACCAATACTGCGCCGGAGGCCTGACGGGCGATACGGCCAGTCTCGAGGGTAACGGTCGACTGACCGAACTGGAATTTTTTGATTACCGGGTTCACGGTGTCCTACCTTCTTTTGTGGCTCTTGGGGAACTTGTCTTCTTGCGAAATTCTTGGGCAATGTCGGGAATCGGCCCAACGCCTGTCCAGGGTAAAACGACTATCCAGATAAAACTTGAGGCTGGGAGCCTGCCATGCGCCAGCGGGAAACCCACTGACGCACGACAGACAACCAACCTCTAGCGCAATCGCTTATTAGCGACGCAGACCCAGGCGACCGATCAGAGTCTGGTAACGACCCAGATCCTTGCCTTTCAGGTAGTCCAGCAGCTTACGACGCTGGTTTACCATGCGGATCAGACCACGACGGGAGTGGTGATCTTTACCGTTGGCCTTGAAGTGACCTTGCAGCTTGTTGATGTTGTGGGTCAGCAGTGCAACTTGCACTTCTGGCGAACCAGTGTCACCAACAGCTTGCTGGTAGTCAGCTACGATTTGAGCTTTTTCTTGAACGTCGAGAGCCATGAGGCAATCCTTTTATCAGGAAACTGTTTCAAAGAAACAGCTTCAACAGGCCAGGGACAAATCCCTGTATCTATAAATGAGTAGTGACCGTGCCTGTTAACAGCCACACTCGCCGACCTGCTGTTACACAGGCCGGTTTCGGTCATTCTGACCGAATCAGTCGACGTGGCGCGATGCGCCCGTCTTCGCTCACTTCACCGATACCGATGAAACGACCATTGTGATCCTGTACCCGTACCATGCCGAACTTCGGTGCATCCGGGGCGCGTACCGGTTGGCCGTTAAGCCAGTAGAACGCGCTGTGCTCCGAGAAATGCAACAGTGGCCAGTCCAGCAGGCCGCTGTCCGATGGCATCAGGAAGCGGTCGACCGCTTCGTTGCCGCCTTCGGCATGTACCGCTTCAAGCTCTTCCAGAGTGACGGTCTGTGCAAGCGTGAAAGGCCCGGCCTGGGTACGTCGCAATTCAGCCACGTAAGCGCCACAACCGAGTTGCTCACCGATATCCTCCACCAGGGTGCGGATATAGGTGCCTTTGCTGCAATCCACCGCAAGCCGCGCAGTATCACCCTCAAAGGCCAGTAATTCCAAGCGCGCAATAGTAACAGAACGCGGTTCGCGCTCCACTACTTCGCCTGCACGGGCCAGCTTGTACAGCGGCTGCCCATCACGCTTGAGCGCCGAGTACATCGGCGGTATCTGACTGATTTGCCCACGAAATTTCGGCAGCACAGCTTCGATATCGGCGCGACCAACGGTCACCGGACGCTCCAGCAAAACTTCACCTTCGGCATCGGCCGTGGTGGTGGTCTTGCCCAGTTGCGCCAGGGTTTCATAACCCTTGTCGGAATCGAGCAGGTATTGCGAGAACTTGGTGGCCTCGCCAAAGCACAACGGCAGCACGCCGGTGGCCAGCGGATCGAGACTGCCGGTGTGCCCGGCCTTCTCGGCATTGAGCAACCAGCGAACCTTCTGCAATGCCGCGTTGGAGGTGAACCCCAGCGGCTTGTCGAGCAGGATGATGCCGCTGACGTTACGACGGATACGTTTGACCTGAGCCACCGATTACTCCTTGGCGTCTTCGGGTTCAGCCGCTACCGGGTGCTGATTGTCTTCAGCCACCGCACGCTCGATCAGGGCCGACAGGTGCGCGCCACGCACGACGCTTTCGTCGTAATGGAAGTGCAACTGCGGAACGCTGCGCAACTTCATTTCGCGAGCCAACTGCATACGCAGGAAACCGGCAGCTGCGTTGAGCACCTTGATGCTTTGCGCGATGTCGTCGCGGCTGTCCTGGCCCATCACGGTGATGAAGATCTTGGCGTGACCGACGTCACGGCTGACTTCAACAGCGGTAATGGTGACCAGACCGACGCGCGGGTCTTTGACTTCACGACGGATCAGCTGTGCCAGCTCACGCTGCATCTGATCGCCGATACGTTGGGTACGGCTGTATTCTTTTGCCATGTCTTGTTACCTGTTACTGCCCCACGGTGAAACCCGAGGGGTCTGAAAGCGGCAAACGCCCGGCCTGACAAAAGCCAGACCGGGCGTTGCGTTTAGAGTCCGGACGTTGCGCCGCGCATCTGCATGCAGCGGCTCATCGTGGCCCTTGAAGTGCGCGAGTTAGAGGCTGCGAGCAACCTGCACCTTCTCGAAGACTTCGATCTTGTCGCCGACCTTGACGTCGTTGTAGCTCTTCACGCCGATACCGCATTCCATGCCGGCACGTACTTCGGAAGCGTCATCCTTGAAGCGGCGCAGGGATTCCAGCTCGCCTTCGAAGATAACGATGTCTTCACGCAGTACACGGATTGGACGGTTACGGTGAACAACACCTTCGATAACCATGCAACCGGCGATCGCGCCAAACTTCGGCGAACGGAACACGTCACGCACTTCAGCGGTACCCAGGATGTTCTCGCGAACATCGCTGCCCAGCATACCGGTGAGGGCTTTCTTGACGTCTTCGATGATGTCGTAGATCACGTTGTAGTAACGCATATCCAGACCTTCCTGCTCGACGATCTTGCGAGCGCCAGCATCGGCACGCACGTTGAAGCCAAACAGTACAGCGTTGGAGGCCAGTGCCAGGTTGGCGTCGGATTCGGTGATACCACCGACACCGCCACCGACCACACGCACTTGCACTTCGTCGTTACCCAGGCCATTCAAGGCACCGTTCAACGCTTCCAGCGAACCACGGACGTCGGATTTGAGGACGATGTTGAGCGTCTTCTTCTCTTCCTGACCCATGTTCTCGAAGATGTTTTCAAGCTTGCCGGCGTGAGCACGGGCCAGTTTGACTTCGCGGAACTTTCCTTGACGGAACAGAGCCACTTCACGGGCTTTCTTCTCGTCGGCAACCACGCTCATCTCGTCGCCAGCATCCGGGGTACCGTCCAGGCCGAGAATCTCGACAGGGATGGAAGGACCGGCTTCCTTGATTGGCTTGCCGTTCTCGTCGAGCATGGCGCGAACGCGGCCATAGTTCGAACCGACCAGCACCATGTCGCCTTGGCGCAGGGTACCGTCTTGAACCAGAACGGTTGCAACCGGGCCACGACCTTTGTCGAGACGCGATTCAACCACGACGCCACGGCCAGGAGCCGAAGGGGTCGCTTTCAGTTCGAGAACTTCAGCTTGCAGCAGAACAGCTTCGAGCAACTCGTCCACGCCAGTACCGACTTTCGCCGAAACCGATACGAACGGGGTGTCGCCGCCCCACTCTTCCGAGGTCACGCCGTGAACCGACAATTCGCTACGGATGCGATCGAGATCGGCGCCCGGCTTGTCGATTTTGTTCACTGCAACAACCAGCGGAACACCAGCAGCCTTGGCGTGCTGAACGGCTTCAACGGTCTGCGGCATTACGCCGTCGTCCGCTGCAACCACCAGGATCACGATGTCGGTCGCCTTGGCACCACGGGCACGCATGGCGGTAAACGCGGCGTGACCAGGGGTGTCGAGGAAGGTGACCATGCCGCGTTCGGTTTCAACGTGGTACGCACCGATGTGCTGGGTGATACCACCGGCTTCGCCAGCAGCTACCTTGGCACGACGGATGTAGTCGAGCAGCGAAGTCTTACCGTGGTCAACGTGGCCCATTACGGTCACAACCGGTGCACGGGAGAACGCTTCACCTTCAAACTTCAGGGACTCGGCCAGGGAATCTTCCAGGGCGGTGTCGCTGACCAGGGTCACTTTGTGGCCCAGCTCTTCGGCAACCAGTTGGGCAGTTTCCTGATCCAGTACCTGGTTGATGGTCGCTGGAGTACCCAGTTTGAACATGAACTTGATGATTTCAGCAGCCTTGACCGACATCTGCTGGGCGAGATCGCCAACAGTGATGGTCTCGCCGATCTTCACTTCGCGCACAACAGGGCCGGTTGGGCTCTGGAAACCGTGGGCGTTGCGTTTCTTCAGCTTGGCCTTGCCGCGACCACCACGACGGAAGCCATCGCTTTCTTCGTCGGTAGTACGTGGCGCAACACGTGGAGCAGGCGCTTTTTCCTTGACCGAAGCACGATGCGGAGCGTTTTTGCGCTCGCCATCGCCACTGCCACGACGATTGGCATCGTCGGCACGTGGTTTGTCCGGACGACGCTGTTCGTCGCGTTTGCGAGTGTCGGCCGCTGGTGCTGGTGCAGCTGCAACAACCGGCGCGCTTTCACGCACTGGCTCAGCTACTGCAGCAGGCGCTGCAACGGCGTCGTTAGTAGCGGTTTGCGCAGCCGCAGGCTGGCGACGCGCTTCTTCTTCGGCGCGACGCTTGGCTTCTTCTTCAGCCTTCTGACGAGCAGCATTTTCTACTGCGCGGCGTTCTTCCAGTTCGCGTTTGCGCTCGGCTTCGATTTCTTCCGGGCTGCGTTGTACGAAGACTTTCTTCTTGCGTACTTCAACGCTGATGCTCTTGCTACCAGCAACACGCAGGGTGCTGGTGGTTTTGCGCTGCAATGTAATCTTGCGCGGTTCTTCCACTTTCGCCTTGTGGCTGCTCTTCAAGTGAGTCAGCAAAGACTGCTTCTCACTATCGCTCACACCTTCATCGGCGGCGGTGTGCGGCAGACCTGCCTCACGCATCTGCTGCAACAGGCGCTCTACCGGTGTTTTGACCTCATCGGCCAGTTGTTTCACCGTGACTTGCGTCATGCACTTCTCTCCTCAGGCCGCGCCTAATTACTCGAACCAATGGGCTCGGGCGGCCATGATCAACTTGCCGGCACGATCATCGTCAATGCCGTCGATGTCGAGCAGGTCGTCAATAGACTGCTCGGCCAGGTCTTCGCGGGTAATTACGCCGCGCACCGCCAGTTCCATCGCCAAATCCTTGTCCATACCCTCAAGCGAGAGCAGGTCTTCGGCCGGATGGGCGTCTGCCAGCTTTTCCTCAGTAGCGATGGCTTTAGTCAACAAACGATCCTTGGCGCGAGCGCGAAGCTCGTTGACGGTTTCTTCGTCAAAGCCGTCGATGTTGAGCATTTCTTCCAACGGTACGTAGGCAATCTCTTCCAGGCTGGTGAAGCCTTCATCTACCAGCACCTGTGCCAGGTCTTCGTCGACTTCCAGCTCGTCGATGAAGTTGCGCAGGATGTCGCCGGTTTCTGCTTGCTGCTTAGCCTGGATGTCCGATTCGGTCATCACGTTCAGGGTCCAGCCAGTCAACTGGCTAGCCAGACGCACGTTCTGACCACCGCGACCGATGGCCTGAGCCAGATTGTCTGCGCCAACGGCGATGTCCATTGCATGGGCATCTTCGTCAACGATAATTGCCGCCACTTCAGCCGGCGACATTGCATTGATCACGAACTGCGCCGGGTTATCGTCCCACAGGACGATGTCCACACGCTCACCGCCCAATTCGCCCGACACTGCCTGGACGCGCGAACCGCGCATACCGATGCAAGCGCCTTGCGGGTCAATGCGTTTGTCCTTGGAGCGGACCGCGATCTTGGCGCGCGAACCCGGGTCGCGGGACGCAGCCATTACTTCGATCAGGCCTTCAGCGATTTCCGGCACTTCGATGCGGAACAACTCGATCAGCATTTCCGGCGCGGTACGCGACAGGATCAACTGAGGGCCGCGGTTCTCGGTGCGGATTTCCTTGAGCAGCGCACGCAGACGCACGCCAACCCGGAAGGTTTCGCGAGAAATGATGTCTTCACGGGCCAGCAACGCTTCAGCGTTATTGCCCAGGTCGACGATCACGTTGTCGCGGGTGACTTTCTTCACGGTGCCGGAGATGATTTCCCCCAGGCGCTCGCGGTAGGCATCGACGACTTGAGCACGCTCGGCTTCGCGAACCTTCTGCACGATGACTTGCTTGGCAGTCTGTGCAGCAATGCGGCCGAACTCGATGGATTCGATCTTTTCTTCGACAACATCGCCGACCTTGGCACCAGGATGCGTTTCTGCAACCTTGCTCGGCCAGGTTTCGATGGCCGGATCGTCCAGGTCTGCTTCTTCGACAACCGTCCAGCGACGGAATGTCTCGTAAGCACCGGTGTGGCGATTGATTTCCACACGCAGATCGACTTCGTCCTCAAAACGCTTTTTGGTAGCAGTGGCCAGAGCCAGCTCCAGCGCTTCAAAAATTACGTTTGCCGGTACGCCCTTTTCATTGGATACCGACTCAACAACCAGCAGTACTTCTTTGCTCATCGTACGCCTCGCCTTTCGCAAGCCATTGGATCCGCGGGATCCGCGTCTCAGTCAAAACTGGGAATAATGTTGGCCTTGTCGATCATATCGATCGGCAACAGGAACTCATGGTCTTCAACCTGCACCACAACGTCCTGCTCTTCTACACCGCGCAGAAGGCCCTGAAAGTTGCGCCGACCTTCAAAAGGCGAGCGCAGCTTGATCTTCACTTGTTCACCGGCAAATTTTGCAAACTGCTCAATAGTGAACAGTGGGCGTTCCATGCCAGGCGAGGAAACTTCAAGGGTGTATTCAACGGCAATCGGATCTTCAACATCCAGTACACCGCTGATCTGACGGCTGACGATGGCACAATCGTCCACCAGCACGCCGCCCTCTTTATCAATATAAACGCGCAACATTGAGTGGCGACCTTGAGCCGAAAACTCAATACCCCAGCATTCATAGCCTAGGGCCACGACCACCGGGGCCAGCAAGGCCTGCAACTCTTCTAGCTTGCTCGACACCTGAACCCCCTCGTGCATGTATGTGCATGCTGTGCAAAATAAAAAAATGGGCGAAACGCCCATCCTTGAAACGCCGTTGAACAGCGGCGTTGAAAGTGTCCAGCTAACAAAAAGCCCCTGAAAAGGGGCTCCTTAAACTGGTTGCGGGGGCCGGATTTGAACCGACGACCTTCGGGTTATGAGCCCGACGAGCTACCAGACTGCTCCACCCCGCGACAAAGCTGGGGCGGAAGTATACGACCGATCCCTGACAGGGTCAATGTAACCTTCCACCTACAAGAAAGCCCGCAACAGCGGGCTCTCCTGATAATTGGTACCGAGAAGGGGACTCGAACCCCTACACCCTATGGGCACAACCACCTCAAGGTTGCGTGTCTACCAATTCCACCACCTCGGCAATACTACGTTTGAAACCCTTCTTACTTCTGCTCTTGAGCTGGAGGCACGTCAGTCGCTGGAGTAGCCGACTTTTGCTCTTGAAGCACCGGGACATCATCAGAAGCCGGTTGTTGCTTTGGAACTTCCAACACTGCTGGATTTGGCAAACCTACTTGAGTCAGCTCATGAGCCTTCTCTTTAGCAAAGTAACCTAACCCCAAGCTGGTTATGAAGAAACCGGCGGCAAGTATAGCAGTAAACTTACTAAGAAAGGTAGAGGAACCTTGGCTTCCGAACACAGTATTTGAAGCACCTGCTCCGAAAGACGCGCCAGCATCCGCACCTTTACCCTGCTGCAGCAAAACCAGAGCAACTACGCCCAATGCACCCAGCAGATGAAAAACGACTACGACTGTTTCCAGCATTTTTTCAGTTTCCCGCGGCGCGACAAATCGCACCGAACTCATCTGCATTCAGGGAAGCTCCACCAATGAGCCCCCCATCGATATCCGGCATGCCGAACAGTTCGACCGCATTGGCCGCCTTCACGCTGCCGCCGTATAGAAGCCGCACACCTTGCGCGACTTCAGAATTCTCTGCCGCCAACTGAGCGCGAATGGCTGCGTGCACATCCTGCGCCTGTTGCGGCGAAGCAGTCAGCCCGGTACCAATGGCCCAGACCGGCTCGTAAGCGATTACTGCCTTTGCAAAGACACCTACACCCAGCTCCTCAATGATACTGCCAAGCTGACGCCCGACAACCTCAAGAGTTTTTCCAGCTTCGCGCTCTTCGAGGGTTTCCCCTACACACAACACCGGAATCAAGCCACATGCCTGCGCCGCTGCGAACTTGCGAATCAGCATTCCGTCCTGCTCGCCCATTATCTGGCGGCGCTCGGAGTGCCCGACAAGCACCAGGGAACAACCTGCATCCACCAACTGACTCGGCGCAATTTCACCGGTCAATGCACCCTGCATGGATTCCACTGCAGAATTCTGCGCGCCGACCGAAATCGACTTGCCTTTCAAGCCATCAATCACTTGATTGATATGCAAGCAAGGCGGGAATACCGCGACATCAACACCGCTCGGCAAGGCCAGATGACCAAGGCCATTGATCAGCTCAGCGACGCTGGCGCGGGTACCGTGCATCTTCCAGTTACCAGCTACCATAGGGCGACGCATGCTGTACCTCGTCGGTCAAAGTGGGCGCAGATGTTACCCAACACAATCATGGCTGGCAAGCCGAAATCAGACAGAAACTTCAGTTACCAGTTTTGCCAGCTCTTCGGCGTATCCGCGAACCTGTGTTTCGTCCTCGCCCTCGACCATGACCCGCACCAGCGGCTCTGTCCCGGACTTGCGCAACAGCACGCGCCCACGACCGGCCATCGCCTGGGTGACACGATCGCTGGCCTCTTTGACTTTCGGATGCTCGAGCGGACTCGCACCACCGCCAAACCGGACATTGATCAACACTTGAGGACACTTGCGCAGCGCCTGACGGGACTGAGCCAGGCCTTCTGTGCGCCTCTTCAGCGCCATCAACACCTGCAACGCGGCAATGATCGCATCACCAGTAGTGGTGTGACTGAAGCAGACAATGTGCCCCGAATTTTCCCCACCCACCTGCCAATCGCGCTCCAGCAACTCGGAGATCACGTAACGGTCGCCAACGTTGGCGCGCACAAAAGGAATCGCCAGATCAGCCAGAGCCAGTTCCAGCCCCAGGTTACTCATCAGCGTACCGACCACACCGCCCTGCAACTTGCCGCGCTCTTGCAGATCGCGAGCGATGATGAACAACAACTCGTCGCCGTCGACGACAGCGCCCGTGTGATCAACCATCTGGACCCGGTCACCATCACCGTCAAAGGCAATACCCAAATCGGCGTGCTCGGCCAATACGGCAGCTTGCAGCGGCTCCATATGGGTCGAACCGCAGTTTTCATTGATGTTCAGGCCGTCAGGATGAGCAGAAAGCACAACAACTTCAGCCCCCAGCTCACGGAACACACTAGGCGCCACTTTATAGGTCGCACCGTGGGCACAGTCGATCACGATCTTCAGCCCGGTAAAACTGGTGCCGGTAGGAACGCTGCTCTTGCAGAATT
This sequence comes from Pseudomonas sp. GW822-FHT02E03, assembly GCF_058802325.1. Taxonomy (NCBI): domain Bacteria; kingdom Pseudomonadati; phylum Pseudomonadota; class Gammaproteobacteria; order Pseudomonadales; family Pseudomonadaceae; genus Pseudomonas; species Pseudomonas sp. GW822-FHT02E03. The sequence continues at coordinate 155,897 of NZ_JBXAOA010000004.1, forward strand.
CGATATAACGGCCCGAGGCATCGTTGATTCGCGACACCTTGCCGATCTTGCTCGACTCAACCACGGTCATCGGGGTGTCGAGCAACTCTTCAATCATCAACTCGACTTCATCCGGAAGCTTGGTGCCCTTCCCGGAGAAAAACTTGATGCCGTTGTCGTCATGAGGGTTGTGCGAGGCGCTGATCACGATGCCGGCTTCGGCATGAAAAGTTCGCGTCAGATAGGCGATGGCCGGCGTCGGCATCGGCCCCAGAAGCATCACATCAGCACCTGCCGAGGTCAGTCCAGCCTCAAGCGCCGATTCGAACATGTAACCGGAGATCCGAGTGTCCTTGCCCACGAGCACCTTGCAGGCACCCATGCTACGAAATGCCATGCCTGCCGCCCAGCCAAGCTTGAGCATGAAATCAGGAGTAATCGGGTATTGACCGACTCGACCACGAATGCCGTCGGTGCCAAAGTATTTTTTGCTCATAAGTACTCCATCATTCTTATTCGGCTGATTCTACGGCGGCGATCATCCGCACCACATCGACGGTTTCGGCCACATCATGGACGCGCAATATACGCGCCCCCTTGATTGAAGCCAGTGCCGCGAGCGCCAAACCGCCATACAGGCGCTCTCCCACAGGCCGATTCAAGGCTTGCCCGATCATGCTCTTTCGCGAAACCCCGACCAACAGAGGCCGCCCCAAGGCATGCAAGGCCTCCATACGCTTAAACAGGCTCAGGTTGTGCTGCAAGGTTTTCGCGAAGCCGAAGCCCGGATCGAGAATGATCCGCTCGGCGGGGATGCCCACCGACGCGCACTGAACCATGCGCTCAGCGAGAAACTCGCCGACCTCTTTCGTCACATCCTGGTACTGCGGATTGTCCTGCATGTCGCCCGGCTCACCGAGCATATGCATCAGACATACCGGCAAGCCGGTGGCCGCTGCCGCATCCAGAGCGCCATCTCGACGCAACGAACGCACATCATTGATCAAACCCGCCCCCAGCCTTGCGGTTTCACGCATGACTGCCGGCGTGGAGGTATCGACCGAGATAATCACATCGAGTTCACGATGAATCCGCTCGACGACAGGCGCTACACGCTCCATCTCTTCAAGGGGGGAAACCGCCCTGGCACCGGGCCGGGTCGATTCGCCACCAACGTCGATCAGCGTCGCACCAGCCGCCACCATCGCCTCGGCGTGGCGCAAGGCCGCATCGAGCTGACTGTATTGGCCACCATCGGAAAAGGAGTCGGGAGTGACATTGAGAATGCCCATGACATGCGTCTGGGCCAAATCAAGAACCCGGTTACCGCAAGGCAACCGGGTCGAGGACTGAACAGAAGTCATTTCAAACCTTATACGTCAGCAGCCGGGCCACCGATGGGTGTTTCCGGACGCCCATCCTGCACCGCCGGAGGCGTGCCGGAAGTATCACTACCGCCAGACCAGTCGCGAGGCTCGCGAGGAGCACGACCTGCCATGATGTCATCGATCTGATCAGCATCGATCGTCTCGTACTTCATCAAGGCATCCGCCATGGCGTCAAGCTTGTCACGGTTATCCGTAAGGATCTGTTTGGCCGTGCCATAGCACTGGTCAATGATGCTGCGTACTTCGGAGTCGATCAGTTTGGCTGTCTCGCCGGAGAAGCTGGCATGTTGACCACCGCCGCCACGACCGAGGAACACTTCGCCCTCTTCTTCGGCGTACATCAACGGGCCGAGTTTTTCCGACAAGCCCCACTTGGTCACCATGTTCCGTGCGATCTGGCTGGCACGCATGATGTCGTTGGATGCACCGGTGGTGACACCGTCGAAGCCAAGGGTCATCTCTTCAGCGATACGACCGCCGTACAGCGAGCAGATCTGGCTGATCAGCGCACGCTTGGACAGGCTGTAGCGATCTTCTTCCGGCAGGAACATGGTCACACCGAGCGCACGACCGCGCGGGATGATCGACACTTTGTAGACCGGATCATGCTCAGGGACGACGCGACCGACGATAGCGTGGCCAGCTTCGTGATAAGCAGTGTTCTGCTTCTCTTTCTCGGACATGACCATGGATTTGCGCTCGGCACCCATCATGATCTTGTCTTTGGCCAGTTCGAACTCTTTCATCTCGACGATGCGCTTGCCGGCACGGGCTGCGAACAACGACGCCTCGTTCACCAGGTTGGCCAAGTCGGCACCGGAGAAACCAGGAGTACCACGCGCGATCACGGCCGGAGCGACGTCGTCACCCATTGGCACTTTGCGCATGTGGACTTTGAGAATCTGCTCGCGACCACGGATATCCGGCAGACCGACCACGACCTGACGGTCGAAACGACCCGGACGCAGCAATGCAGGGTCCAGCACGTCGGGACGGTTGGTTGCTGCGATGACGATGATGCCGTCATTCATTTCAAAGCCGTCCATCTCTACCAGCAACTGGTTGAGAGTCTGTTCGCGCTCGTCGTGACCGCCGCCCATGCCGGCACCACGGTGGCGACCGACGGCGTCGATTTCATCGATGAAGATGATGCATGGCGCGTGCTTCTTCGCCTGCTCGAACATGTCACGAACACGACTGGCACCGACACCGACGAACATTTCGACGAAATCGGAACCGGAAATAGTGAAGAACGGCACTTTGGCTTCGCCGGCAATCGCCTTGGCGATCAAGGTTTTACCCGTACCAGGAGGACCAACCATCAGCACGCCACGAGGAATGCGACCGCCCAAACGCTGGAATTTGCCCGGATCACGCAGGAATTCGACCAGCTCGCCAACTTCTTCCTTGGCTTCGTCGCAACCGGCAACGTCAGCCAAAGTGGTTTTCACCTGATCTTCGGAAAGCAGGCGCGCCTTGCTCTTGCCGAAGCTCATCGGCCCGCCCTTGCCACCGGCACCGCCCTGCATCTGCCGCATGAAGAACATGAAGACAGCGATGATTACGAGGATCGGGAAGCTTGCGACCAGGAGTTGAGTCCAGATGCTTTGCTGCTCAGGCTGCTTGCCTTCAACTACCACGTGGTTATCCACGAGGTCGCCGATCAGGCCATTGTCCTGGATTGCCGGACGAATGGTCTTGAAGCTGTCGCCATCGTTGCGCTTGCCGGTAATTACGTAGCCATCAACTGCTACGCGCTCGACCTTGCCATCCTTGACCTGCTGGATGAAGTCGGAATAGTTGAGGGTCTGCGGCTCGTTAGGGCTGGAGAAGTTGTTCATCACCGTCACCAGGACAGCCGCGATGATCAACCACAGGATCAGATTCTTTGCCATATCGTTCAATTAACTACCCTCTGAAGCAAGCTCCGCTAATGGCGCGTGCTTCGCATGATATTCACCGGCCTAACTTACTACATTACCTACGGCTCTGGCAGGCGCCGTCTGTAACCCTTTGTGAAACACTTTCTACACAATATTCGCTAATGCTCACGGGACGAAATACGAAAAACCTATCGACCCGCAAAAAAACCTCGATTTACTCACTACGGCCGCGGTAGCCCCAAGCCAGCATGTATTGCTCGCGGGAACTGCCACGGGAAGAGTCCGGCTTGATCATCTGGACCTTGTCGAATTTCTGACGAGCGTCCTTCACGTAAGCATCAAACCCTTCACCCTGAAACACCTTGATCACGAAATTACCACCCGGCTTGAGTATCCGAGCCGCCAGATCAAGAGCCAGCTCACATAGAAACATGGCTTTTGGCATGTCCACCTCAGGCGTACCACTCATATTGGGGGCCATATCGGAAATCACAAGGTCCACCTGCGAATTACCCACGGCTTCAAGGATCTGAGCAAGCACTTCGTCCTGGGTGAAGTCACCCTGAATGAAAGTCACGTCCGGAATGCTGTCCATTTCCAGGATGTCCGAGGCGATCAGACGCCCCTGACCACCGATCAGCCGACTAGTGACCTGCGACCAGCCGCCGGGCGCCGCACCCAGGTCGACAACGCTCATACCAGGACGGATCAGCTTGTATTTCTCCTGGACCTCCAGAAGCTTGTAACTCGCACGCGAGCGGTAACCATCCTTCTGCGCCTGCTTCACATAGGGATCATTGACATGTCTTTTCAGCCAACCAAGGCTTGTCTTGGAACGCGCCATTGGGCACCTCGATGATAAGGGTCGTGATTAATTGGGCGGATCCACGAACCCTCGGGTAAAATGGCCGCCATTTTACAGAATCCAGACTAAAGGGTCAGATTATGCCGCTCACTCAAGAGCAGAAGAAACAGTACAAATCCATTGGCCACCATCTGAAACCAGTTTTGATTGTGGCTGACAACGGTTTGACTGAAGGTGTGTTAGCCGAACTTGAACGCGCTTTGGCGGATCACGAGCTGATCAAAATCAAGCTCAACATCCTCGATCGCGAATCGCGCCTGGCAGCCATTGCAGAACTCTGCAAGGCCGGCAAAGCCGATCTGGTTCAAGTCATCGGCAAGATGGCACTGATTTATCGCAAGAACTTCAGCGTCAACAAGCAGCTATCGAACGTCCATCGCTTCAAGTGATGGCAAGGGTCAAGGGTGTGCTTCGCGCACCCTCACACTCCATCCCGGCACCGGTTGCATCACCAGCACCAGCCCGGAAAATCCCAGAACAAGATAGCTGAACAGCTGCCAATGCGCCGCCTGCGGCCAGCCGACGTGGACCGCGAAATACATCGCGCCCCCATACAGCGCCATCAGCAGCAGTTGCCCACGAATATCACGCCATAGACTGGCAAGGCCCTCGGCCTGAACCAGCACCAAAACCTGAGAAATCACACACGCTGTGGCAAATCCCACCATCAGCGTATTCAGCATGCCTGCAATTTCGTCGATCAGCAGCGGCGCCAAGCCTATTCGTCCCAGCACCGGCAGCAAACCGATGTGCAACAGCCACAGGCCGCCAACCCACAACATTTGGGTTAGCTGCCAAAGCATGGCGCCCGCACGTAGCGGGCGCCTTCTTTCAGAGGTGGCGAACTTCGACAATCTCATACTCGATAACGCCACCTGGCGTTTTCACGGCGACCACATCACCCTCTTCCTTGGCGATCAAGGCGCGAGCCAGTGGCGAACCCACCGAAATCTTGCCGAGTTTGAAGTCAGCTTCATCCTCACCCACGATGTGGTAAGTGACGCGCTCATCCGTCTCGACGTTGGCGATTTCAACGGTAGTGCCGAAAATCACTTTGCCGGTATGAGGAATGGTCGTGACATCGATGATGACCTGATTCTGAATCCGGCCTTCAATGTCACGAATCCGCGCCTCGACCATACCCTGCTGCTCGCGAGCAGCGTGGTACTCGGCGTTTTCCTTCAAGTCACCCAACTCGCGGGCCGTACCGATGTCCTGGCTGAGCTTCGGACGAACGACCTTGGTCAGGTGAGCGTGTTCTTCTTCCAGGGCTTTCGCGCCCTGGACGGTCATTGGGTATTTGATCATGCCTTCAATCCTGCGTGTAAATCCTGCAAGCGGCGCACGGTCTTCTCGGGACCGAACTTCAGCGCTTCGCAGATAGCTTCGCCAGCAGCAATGGTAGTGGTGCAGTAGATCTTGTGCTGCAAGGCATTGCGACGAATGGAGTAGGAATCGGCGATCGACTGGCGACCTTCGGTGGTGTTGATGATCAGGGTGACTTCGTCATTCTTGATCATGTCGACCACATGCGGACGGCCCTCGGTCACCTTGTTCACACGACGCACTTTCAGGCCTGCGGCTTCGATCAGCTTGGCAGTACCGGCAGTGGCGACCACTTCAAAGCCCAAGTTGATCAGATCACGGGCCACGCCTGCAACCAGTGGCTTGTCATCGTCACGCACGCTGATGAATGCGGTACCGCCAGTCGGCAGCACTTCGCTGGCGCCCATCTGGGCTTTGGCAAAGGCTTCGCCGAAGGTGTCGCCCACGCCCATCACTTCACCGGTGGACTTCATCTCTGGGCCCAGGATCGGGTCCACGCCAGGGAACTTGGCGAATGGGAACACCGCCTCTTTCACGCTGTAGAAGTTCGGAATGATTTCTTTGGTGAAGCCGATTTCCTTCAGGGTTTTACCGGCCATCACGCGAGCCGCGATCATTGCCAGGGAAACACCGATGCACTTGGACACGAACGGTACGGTACGGGAAGCGCGCGGGTTGACTTCGATGACGTAGATGTCTTCGCCTTGCAGTGCCAACTGAACGTTCATCAGGCCGACAACGCCCAGTTCCAGGGCCATTTTCTTGACCTGTTCGCGCATCTCGTCCTGGATGTGAGCAGGCAGCGAGTACGGCGGCAGGGAACATGCGGAGTCACCGGAGTGAACGCCGGCCTGTTCGATGTGCTGCATGATCGCGCCGATCACCACGTCGGTGCCGTCGCAGACCGCATCCACGTCCATTTCGATGGCGCAGTTGAGGAAGTGATCGAGCAGCACCGGGCTGTCGTTGGACACTTTCACCGCATCACGCAGGTAGCGCTTGAGTTCTTCTTCTTCGTAGACGATTTCCATCGCGCGGCCGCCCAGTACGTAGGACGGACGAACCACCAGCGGGTAACCGATCTTGGCCGCGGCACGAATCGCTTCGTCTTCGCTGCGCACGGTGGCGTTTGGCGGCTGACGCAGGTTCAGACGCTCAACCATTTGCTGGAAGCGCTCACGGTCTTCGGCACGGTCGATGGCGTCAGGGCTGGTGCCGATGATTGGCACGCCGGCTTCTTCCAGGGCGCGAGCCAGTTTCAGCGGGGTTTGGCCGCCGTACTGGACGATCACGCCTTTCGGCTTCTCGACGCGGACGATTTCCAGTACGTCTTCCAGGGTCACTGGTTCGAAGTACAGACGATCGGAGGTGTCGTAGTCGGTGGAAACGGTTTCCGGGTTGCAGTTGACCATGATGGTCTCGTAACCGTCTTCGCGCAGGGCCAGTGCCGCGTGTACGCAGCAATAGTCGAACTCGATGCCCTGGCCGATACGGTTTGGGCCGCCGCCGAGGATCATGATCTTGTCACGGCCCGACGGTGCGGCTTCGCACTCTTCCTCGTACGTGGAGTAGAGGTAAGCGGTGTCGGTGGCGAACTCGGCCGCGCAGGTGTCAACGCGCTTGTAGACCGGGAAGATTTCCAGCTTATGACGGTGGCGACGCAGAGCCTTCTCGGTCACGCCCAGCAGCTTGGCCAGACGCATGTCGGAGAAACCTTTGCGCTTGAGGCGGAACATCACGTCGTGGTCGATGCTGGCCAGACCCAGGGTCTTGACCTTCTCTTCTTCCTTGATCAGGTCTTCGATCTGCACCAGGAACCACGGATCGATCATGTTCATGCCGAAAATATCTTCGACCGACAGGCCGGCGCGGAACGCGTCAGCGACGTACCAGATACGCTCGGCGCCCGGCACGGTCAGTTCGCGCTTGAGGATGCTCATGCTTTCCGGGTTGCTCAGGTCGAGCTTCTCGTCCAGGCCGCAAACGCCTACTTCCAGACCGCGCAGGGCTTTCTGCAAGGATTCCTGGAAGGTCCGGCCGATGGCCATGACTTCACCGACCGACTTCATTTGAGTGGTCAGGCGTGCGTCGGCTTTCGGGAACTTCTCGAAGGCGAAACGTGGCAGCTTGGTGACGACGTAGTCGATGGACGGCTCGAAGGACGCCGGGGTCTTGCCACCGGTGATGTCGTTCGACAGCTCGTCGAGGGTGTAACCGACGGCCAGTTTTGCCGCGACCTTGGCGATCGGGAAACCGGTGGCTTTCGAGGCCAGGGCCGAGGAACGGGATACCCGCGGGTTCATCTCGATGACGACCATGCGACCGGTGTTCGGGCAGATGCCGAACTGCACGTTGGAACCGCCAGTCTCGACGCCGATCTCGCGCAGTACCGCCAGCGAGGCGTTACGCAGGATCTGGTATTCCTTGTCGGTCAGGGTCTGTGCTGGCGCAACAGTGATCGAGTCACCGGTGTGCACACCCATCGGGTCGAAGTTTTCGATGGAGCAGACGATGATGCAGTTGTCCTTCTTATCGCGGACAACCTCCATCTCGTATTCTTTCCAGCCGATCAGGGATTCGTCGATCAGCAGCTCTTTGGTCGGCGACAGGTCCAGACCGCGAGCGCAGATTTCTTCGAACTCTTCACGGTTGTAAGCGATACCGCCACCGGTGCCGCCCATGGTGAAGGACGGACGAATGATGCACGGGAAGCCCAGACGCTCGAGAACCGCGTTGGCCTCTTCCATGCTGTGGGCGATACCCGAACGCGGGCAGTCCAGACCGATGGATTTCATCGCCTTGTCGAAGCGCGAACGGTCTTCGGCCTTGTCGATGGTGTCAGCGTTCGCGCCGATCATTTCTACGCCGAACTTCTCCAGAACGCCTTCGCGCTCCAGGTCCAGTGCGCAGTTCAGAGCGGTTTGGCCACCCATGGTTGGCAGCAGCGCGTCCGGACGCTCTTTCTCGATGATCTTGGCAACGGTCTGCCACTTGATCGGCTCGATGTAGGTGGCGTCGGCCATGGCCGGGTCGGTCATGATGGTCGCCGGGTTGGAGTTCACCAGGATGACGCGGTAACCCTCCTCGCGCAGGGCTTTACAGGCCTGGGCGCCGGAGTAGTCGAATTCGCAGGCCTGGCCGATCACGATCGGGCCAGCGCCGAGAATCAGGATGCTTTTAATGTCTGTACGTTTTGGCATGGGTTGTCACTCAAATCCGCAGGTCAGTCGGCAAGCCGTCTTGTTCAATCTCTGAAGCCTTGAGGGGGCCACCGGTTTCGGGACCGCCCTCAGGCTTCGCTACATCAGGGCGAGCGATTAGCGTCGCTTGGCCATTTCGTTGATGAAGCGATCAAACAGTGGCGCTACGTCGTTCGGGCCAGGGCTGGCTTCAGGGTGACCCTGGAAGCTGAAGGCGCTCTTGTCGGTACGCTCGATGCCTTGCAGGGTGCCGTCGAACAGCGATTTGTGGATCGCCCGAACGTTGCCTGGCAGGGTCGCTTCGTCTACCGCAAAACCGTGGTTCTGGCTGGTGATCATCACCACACCGCTGTCCAGATCCTGGACCGGGTGGTTGGCACCGTGGTGGCCATGGCCCATTTTCAGGGTCTTGGCGCCGGAGGCCAGAGCCAGCAGTTGGTGACCGAGGCAGATGCCGAACACCGGAATCTCGGTTTCCAGCACGTCCTTGATTGCCTGGATCGCGTAGTCGCATGGCTCAGGGTCGCCCGGGCCGTTGGACAGGAACACACCGTCAGGCTTCAGTGCCAGCGCTTCGGCGGCCGGAGTCTGTGCAGGCACCACAGTCACGCGGCAACCGCGCTCGACCAGCATGCGCAGGATGTTGACCTTGACGCCGTAGTCGTAGGCCACCACGTGGTATGGCAGCTCGGAGGCTTCAAGGGTCGCGTGGCTGTCGGTTTTCAGATCCCAGACAGTCGAGCGCCACTCGTACTTCTCTTTGGTGCTGACGACTTTTGCCAGGTCCATGCCTTTAAGGCCAGGGAAACCCTGAGCGGCGGCGATGGCGGCTTCTTCGGAAATGTTGTCACCGGCCATGATGCAGCCGTTCTGCGCGCCTTTCTCACGCAGGATGCGTGTCAGGCGGCGGGTGTCGATACCGGCGATAGCCACCACATTGTTGGCTTTCAGGTAGTCGGACAGTGACATCGTGTTGCGCCAGTTGCTCGCAACCAGTGGCAGGTCACGGATGACCAGGCCAGCGGACCAGACGCGGTCGGACTCGGCGTCTTCCGGCGTGGTGCCGGTATTGCCGATGTGCGGGTAAGTCAGGGTAACGATCTGTTGGGCGTAGGAAGGATCGGTAAGGATTTCCTGATAGCCGGTCATTGCGGTGTTGAACACCACCTCACCAACGGTTTGACCGTCGGCTCCAATGGCTTCGCCGCGAAAAATGCTGCCATCAGCAAGGGCGAGTATGGCTGGCTTAGTCAAGAAGACCTCCCGTAAATAAAGCCTGAAAGGGCGATCGCAGGTTGTAAAAAAGCGGAGTGACGTATGGACACGTCACCCCGCTTCTTCACCGAATTATTCTGCGCGCTTTTAGTGGACACACTAAAGCTGTAGCTTACAGAAAAAGGCATTTTTGGTCTACCGCCAATGAGCCCTAAAGGCCGGAGAATGCGACAGGACGTCGCTTGGCGGAATAAAACCGGGCCCAAACGCTGAGTTTGAACCCGATTTCGGGCACATCTTACCGCAGGTCGAGCACGTCTTGCATGTCGTAAAGGCCTGGCTCACGACCATCCAGCCACAAAGCTGCACGTACCGCACCCTTGGCGAAGGTCATGCGACTGGATGCTTTGTGAGTGATTTCCAGTCGCTCGCCTTCACAGGCGAACAGCACCGTATGATCACCGACCACATCCCCACCACGAACAGTCGCGAAGCCGATCGTTTCACGCTCACGCACACCGGTGTGACCTTCACGACCATAGACCGCAACCTTCTGCAGATCACGATCCAGCGCGCTGGCGATCACCTCGCCCATGCGCAGAGCCGTACCTGAAGGCGCATCGATCTTGTGCCGATGATGAGCCTCGATGATTTCGATGTCAGCCTCATCGCCCAGCACACGAGCTGCCATATCGAGCAGCTTCAGCGACAGGTTTACACCAACACTGAAATTGGCCGCGAACACAATCGCAATATCCTTGCTCGCCTCGGCCAGCAACTGTTTCTGCGCCACGTCCAGCCCCGTGGTGCCGATCACCATGGACTTGCCCGCTTTACGGCAGAACTCCAGGTTTTTCAGCATCACTTCCGGGAGCGTGAAGTCGATCAACACATCGAACTCATCGGCCACCGCATCCAGCTTGCCGGACAGCGGCACACCGATTCGCCCCAGCGATGCCAGCTCACCAGCATCCACGCCAATCAGTGTGCTGCCAGGGCGCACTATGGCTGCCGTCAGGCCGGTCAGCGGCGCGCGCTGCTGCACCGCCTCGACCAGAATCTTGCCCATGCGCCCGGCAGCGCCCATCACAGCTATACGTCGCATGCCGACTCCTTACAAATCGCCGAAGAAGCGCTTCACGCCTTCGAACCAACCGGTGGTTTTCGGCGAATGACTGTTGTCACCCGCCAGGGAGCTGCGCAACTCCTCCAGCAATTCGCGCTGACGACGACCCAGGTTGACCGGGGTTTCGACCGCCACGCGGCACATCAGGTCACCAGCACCGCCTCCACGAACCGGCGCGACGCCTTTGCCGCGAACACGGAACTGCTTACCAGTCTGAGTCCCTTCCGGAATCTTCAGCTTGACCCGACCATCAAGGGTCGGAATCTCCAGTTCGCCGCCCAGCGCTGCATCGACGAAGCTGATTGGCACTTCGCAGAACAGGTGCTTGCCGTCACGCTGGAAGATCGCGTGCTCTCGCACGTTGATTACCACGTACAGGTCACCGGTCGGACCACCCTGCGCACCCGCCTCGCCCTCACCAGACAAGCGAATACGGTCGCCGGTATCGACACCGGCCGGCACTTTCACCGACAGGGTCTTGTACTCTTCGACACGACCTTCGCCGCGGCAGGAATCGCACGGATCGGAAATGATCTTGCCTTGGCCATGGCAGCGCGGGCAGGTCTGCTGTACCGAGAAGAAGCCCTGCTGCATGCGTACCTGACCGATACCGCCGCACGTTGGGCACGTGATCGGCGAGGAGCCTTTCTTGGCGCCCGAGCCATCGCACGGCTTGCAGTTGACCAGTGTCGGAACGCGGATATTCACGGTCGTGCCGCGCACCGCTTCTTCCAGGTTCAACTCCAGGGTGTAACGCAGATCGCTGCCGCGCTGAGCACCGCCACGAGCACCGCCGCGACCGCCACCGAAGAAGTCACTGAAGACATCGCCAAAGATGTCGGAGAAATTCTGACCGCCAAAACCGGCACCGCCGCCACCCATGCTCGGGTCGACACCGGCATGACCGTATTGGTCATAGGCCGCGCGCTTGCTGGAATCGGACAGCACTTCGTAGGCCTCGTTGGCCTCCTTGAACATATCTTCCGACGCTTTGTCATCGGGATTACGGTCCGGGTGATGCTTCATCGCCAGGCGACGGTAGGCCTTTTTCAGGTCCGCTTCGCTTGAACCACGCTCAACACCCAATACTTCGTAATAGTCACGCTTTGCCATAAGTCTTTGCACTCTTAAGGACGTTCGGCAAACCTCTCCTGAGCCTCGCCAAACTCGTTGAGCCCCAATACAGGCCCGGACCCAACTCACGTCAATTCAACGATCCTGGTCTTTGATTCAATACGGTACTTCTGGCTCGAAAAGCAGGAGCATTTCCGGCCATACCATCAGCACCCGAACGGTTGTCGCATGCTGTAAAAATTCGCTAACTCCAGACACGCCAACGCGGGAGCAAGCTCCCGCGCGGCGACATCCTACCAGTCACCGCCTGAAGGCAGTCAACCGGGCGACCAACAACTTACTTGTGGTCTTTGACTTCTTCGAACTCGGCATCAACAACGTCGTCAGCCTTTTCAGCTTTTTCGTCGTGCGGTGCCGCGCCTTCAGCTGGCTGAGCCTGTTCGGCATACATTTTCTGAGCTACTGGCGCAGAAACCTTGGACAGCTCTTCAACCTTTGCTTCGATAGCGGCCTTGTCGTCGCCTTTGATGGCGGTTTCCAGGGCAACTACAGCGGCTTCGATTGCAGTCTTCTCTTCTGCGCTCACTTTATCGCCAGCATCAGCGACCATTTTGCGCGTCGAGTGAACCAGGGCATCGCCTTGGTTACGGGCGCTGGCCAGCTCTTCGAACTTGCGGTCTTCTTCAGCGTTCACTTCAGCATCGCGAACCATCTGCTGAATTTCTTCCTCGGACAGACCGGAGTTGGCCTTGATCACGATCGACTGAGTCTTGCCGGTAGCCTTGTCTTTCGCGCCGACGTGCAGGATGCCGTTGGCGTCGATGTCGAAGGTCACTTCGATTTGTGGCACGCCACGTGGTGCTGGTGGAATCTCGGCCAGGTCGAACTTGCCCAGGGACTTGTTCTGTGCGGCTTGCTTACGCTCACCTTGCAGTACGTGAATGGTCACTGCGCCCTGGTTGTCGTCGGCAGTCGAGAACACTTGCGATTTCTTGGTAGGAATCGTGGTGTTTTTCTCGATCAGCGCGGTCATCACGCCGCCCATGGTTTCGATACCCAGGGTCAGCGGGCTGACGTCGAGCAGCAGAACGTCTTTCACGTCACCAGCCAATACCGCGCCCTGGATAGCAGCACCCATGGCAACAGCTTCGTCAGGGTTGACGTCTTTACGTGCTTCTTTACCGAAGAAATCGGTCACCAGCTTCTGAACCAGTGGCATACGGGTCTGACCGCCGACCAGGATCACGTCGTTGATCGAACCAACGTCGATACCGGCGTCTTTCATCGCAATGCGGCAAGGTTCGATGGTGCGCTGAACCAGGTCTTCAACCAGCGCTTCGAGCTTGGCGCGGGAGATTTTCACGTTCAAGTGCTTAGGACCGGTAGCGTCTGCAGTGATGTATGGCAGGTTCACGTCGGTCGACTGGCTCGAGGACAGTTCGATCTTGGCTTTCTCAGCGGCTTCTTTCAGGCGCTGCATGGCCAGCGGGTCACCCTTGAGGTTCATGCCGCTTTCTTTCTTGAATTCGTCAACGAGGTAGTCGATCAGACGAATGTCAAAGTCTTCACCGCCCAGGAAAGTGTCACCGTTGGTGGCCAACACTTCGAACTGGTGCTCGCCATCGACTTCAGCGATTTCGATCACGGAAACGTCGAAAGTACCGCCGCCCAAGTCGTAAACGATCACGGTGTGATCGCCTTTGGCCTTGTCCATACCGTAGGCCAGTGCGGCTGCGGTTGGTTCGTTGATGATACGTTTAACGTCCAGACCCGCGATGCGGCCGGCGTCTTTGGTGGCTTGACGCTGGCTGTCGTTGAAGTAGGCCGGAACGGTGATCACCGCTTCGGTCACTGGCTCGCCGAGGTAGTCTTCGGCGGTCTTCTTCATCTTCTTCAGAATTTCAGCCGAGATTTGTGGCGGCGCCATTTTCTGGCCATTCACTTCAACCCAGGCGTCATTGTTGTCAGCCTTGACGATCTTGTAAGGGACCATCTGGATGTCTTTCTGTACGACTTCTTCGTCGAAACGACGACCGATCAGACGCTTCACCGCGTACAGGGTGTTATGCGGATTGGTCACTGCCTGACGCTTGGCCGACTGGCCAACCAGGATTTCACCGTCGTTGGCATAAGCGATGATCGACGGCGTGGTACGCGCGCCTTCAGCGTTTTCAATAACTTTGGCTTTGCCGTTTTCCAGCACGGAGACGCAGGAGTTGGTAGTCCCCAGGTCGATACCGATAATTTTGCCCATGTTCACTCTCCCGAAACTTTGGATTTGGATGCCGCAGTAGTGGTGGCTGACTGCGGTAGCACTTAAACGCTTGACTTCTAAATGGGGGCCTTGCGGCTAATTTCAAGCCTGCTCGTCAATCGAAGGCGAAACCGGTGCAGGTGCCTTGCTGACCACGACCATGGCCGGGCGCAGCAGGCGACCGTGAAGCTGGTAGCCCTTCTGAAATACCTTGAGCACGCTGTTTGGCTCGACGTCGGCGCTTTCCTGCATGGCCATTGCCTGGTGATGCGAGGCATTGAAGGGCTCGCCTTCAGGATCGATCGCTTCCAGGTGATAGCGCTTCAGGGTGTCCTGGAACATTTTCAAGGTCAGCTCGATCCCTTCGCGCATCGGACGAATGTTCTCGTCGTCAGGGTTGGATAGCTCCAGACCGCGTTCCAGGCTGTCAATGATCGGCAGCAGGTCGCCAGCGAACTTTTCCAGGGCGAATTTGTGAGCCTTTTCAACGTCCTGCTCGGCACGGCGGCGGACGTTCTGCAGATCGGCGGCTACACGCAAAGCCTGATCCTGCGCACCAGCCAATTGCTCTTCGAGCACTTGTACACGAGCCGCCAGGTCTTCACCCGAAGCCTCGGGGCCCTGGTTGGCGTCTAGATTTTGCGTATCCACTGTCTGTTCGTCAGCCATAGATTTCTCCTTCCAATATCGTCCGCGAGCTCAACTCGCGCTTCTGCCCCGGTATATGGGGCCGCAAAATTCAGCTTCAAGGGCTATTTGATGATTAACCCTACAAAAAACAGCTGCATTGTCATTCCTCATTGCGCTAAGGATTTTCGCGATTCAAGCAAATCGACCTAAGAGAGGGCATTGTCAGCCCGAAACAAAACACTGTATAAATAACCAGACCTAAAGCCTGGGAGCGGCCTTTATGCTGGTGCACCTGTCCGTACATAACTACGCCATCGTTGAACATCTCGATCTCGAACTCGATCGCGGGATGAGCGTGATCACAGGGGAAACCGGCGCCGGCAAGTCGATCATGCTCGATGCCCTGGGCCTGACCCTGGGCGATCGCGCCGACAGCGGCGTGGTCCGCCCGGGCGCCGACAAGGCCGATATCCTGGCCACCTTCGACCTGATCGACATCCCGGAAGCCAGCGCCTGGCTGGCCGAGCGCGACCTCGAGAACGACGGCCCGTGCATTCTGCGTCGAGTGATCACCGCTGAAGGGCGATCCCGCGGCTACATCAACGGCACTCCCTGCCCCCTCGGTGACCTGAAGGCCCTGGGCGAGTTGCTGATCGATATCCACAGCCAGCACGAACACCAATCCCTGCTCAAAACCGATACTCATCGCCGTCTGCTCGACGAATACGCCGGTGCCACAGACCTGGCCCGCCAGGTGCAATTGGCCGCCCAACGCTGGCGCCAGACCCGCCAGGAACTGGAACGCCTTTCCAACTCCGGCGACGAACAGCGCGCCCGCCATCAGTTGCTCAGCTACCAACTTGAAGAACTGGAAAACCTCGGCCTCGGCGAAACCGAGCTGGATCAGCTGGAACAGGAACACAAGAACCTGACCAACGCCGAAACCCTGCTGGGCATTTGCCGGCAAGTGGTCGAACAATGCAGCGAAAGTGATTCCGGCAACGTACTGAACGCGCTCACCGCCAGCCTTAATCGCCTATCGAGCGTGAACAATTCGATCGGCGCCTTGGGCGAAGCCAGCAGCCTGCTGACCAGCGCGCAGATTCAGGTTGAAGAAGCCGTAGGCGAGCTAAACCGTTTCCTCGACAATTTCGACGCCGATCCGGCCCGCCTTCAATACCTGGAAGAGCGCCTCGATGCCATCTACACCCTGGCGCGCAAACACCGCATCCAGCCGACCGAGGTCGCTGAGATGCAGCAGAAGCTACTCGATGAAATCGAAACCCTGAATGCCAACGACGAATCCATTGAACGACTGAGCGATGAGCTGGCCTCCTACGCCCGTCATTATCAGGAGAAGGCGCGGGAGCTGAGCGACCTGCGGCATCAAGCCTCAAGCAGCCTGGCCAGTGCCGTAGAACAGGAAATCCAGCGCCTGGGCATGCCCGGCGGCCGCTTCACCATCGAGCTGCGCCCCAATAGCAGCGACGAACTGCTGCCCAATGGACTCGAACAAGTAGAACTGCTGGTAAGCGCCAACCCGGGACAACCATTGAAAGCCCTGGCAAAAGTAGCGTCGGGGGGCGAACTGTCGCGTATCAGCCTGGCGATTCAGGTGATCACTGCACAGACCTCCCGCGTACCGACCCTGGTGTTCGATGAAGTGGACGTGGGTATCGGCGGCCCGACCGCCGAGATTGTCGGCCAGTTGCTGCGACGCCTCGGGGAGCGTGGGCAGGTTCTGACCGTGACTCACTTGCCGCAAGTGGCGGCGCAGGGGCATCAACATCTGTTTGTACACAAGGTCCGCGGTGAAGACGCCACACATACGGCCGTCTCAAAACTGAGCAAGACCGATCGCGTTGAAGAAGTGGCACGGATGCTCGGTGGCATCGATCTCACCAAGGAATCACTGGCTCACGCGAAAAAGATGGTCGTTACCGCGAAAATTTAAGAACTGCAGAAAGCACGAAGGCGACCCTAGGGTCGCCTTCGTTCGTTTCGCGAACCTGAAGTTCGCGCGACATGCTTACTTTTTCTTGCGTACGTACAGCACAAGATTGTGATCAACCATCTCGAAGCCATACTTGTCGACGATTGCTTTCTGCAGCCGCTCGATTTCTTCGTCGAAGAATTCGATCACTTCACTGGTCTCGACGTTGACCATATGGTCGTGATGCTTGCCGTCGTCCAGCTCGAAGACCGCATGGCCTCCGTCGAAGTTGTGCCGCACCACAAGGCCAGCTGCCTCGAACTGGGTCAGAACACGGTAAACCGTGGCCAGACCGACGTCCTCACCAGCCTCCATCAGCGCCTTGTAAACATCCTCGGCACTCATGTGGCGTTGCTCGGCGGAATCGAGCATTTGCAGAATTTTGACCCGTGGAAGGGTCACTTTGAGGCCGGCTTTGCGTAGTTCGCTATTTTCAACCATGGTCAGCTTTCTCGCGATGCTGCTTCGCAGCTTCTCTTAATGCGGGTATGATCGGCGTTTACGTTGTCCCAGCCAAGATAGTGGAAGTCGCCCACCGATGCAAAACACCAAGCTCTTGCTAACCAGTTTCACCTTTGTGGGACTGCTCGCACTCGCCGGTTGTTCATTCCCCGGGGTTTACAAAATCGACATCCAGCAGGGCAATGTCGTCACGCAGGACATGATAGACCAGTTACGCCCGGGAATGACCCGCCGGCAAGTACGGTTTATCATGGGTAACCCTCTGCTGACCGACACGTTCCATGCCGATCGCTGGGATTATCTCTACAGCCTGCAACCGGGTGGCGGTGAACGCCAACAGGAACGCATTAGCGTTATCTTCAACCCAAATGATCAACTTGTCAGCCTCTCTGGCGATTTCATGCCGGGCGTGAGCCGCGACGAAGCCATTCTCGGCAAGGACAGCGACACTACCGTGACCGCGCCTGCCGAAAACGCCGAGAAGCCGAAGCCAGAAAAACCGGTCAAGCCTGGGTCGTTGCTGGATCAGATCCAGAAGGACGTGGACAACGTGGAAACCGTTCCAGTCCCGACGCCAGAACCGCTGGAAACCTCGCCGCAATAATTTGCGACGCAATAAAAAACCCGGCATGTCCGGGTTTTTTATCGCCTGGCGTTTAACCGGATCACTGATTCCGGGCTTTGACCTCGGCCGCCTTGGCGGCGCGCAACCGGCGAACTTCTTTCGGATCGGCAAGCAACGGCCGGTAAATCTCGAGGCGATCCCCTGCCTGAACCGGACGATTGGCCGGTTCAGCGATCACTTTGCCAAAGATCCCAACCGGACAACTGGTCAGATCCAGCTCAGGGAATTCGCTGTTCAGGCCGGATATGAGCAACGCATCTCGCACCGTTGCACCCACCGGCACCGTTACGGTCAGCAATACCTGACGATCAACAGCGGCATACACCACTTCAACCTTGATCACGGCCTCAACCATGCATCTGTTTCGCACGCTGGCAAAACGCGTCCATCAGCGTATTCGCCGCCTGATTGAACAAAGGCCCCAACGTCGCACGCACCAGCGGTCCCGAGTAGTCGAACGACAAGTCCAGACTGATCTTGCAGGCCTTCTCGCCCAACGGCTTGAACACCCAGATGCCATGCAACTGGCTGAACGGGCCTTCTTCGAGGTTCATCTCGATCGAATGCCCGGGCACCAGGGTATTACGCGTCACGAAATGCTGACTCAGGCCACCCTTGGCCACGCCGACGCTGGCACGCATAAGCTCAGGAGTACTTTCCAGAACTTCCGCCGACGAGCACCACGGCAGGAATTCCGGATAGCGGGCCACGTCGTTGACCAGGTCATACAGCGCTTGTGCCGGATATGGCAGCAGGGCCGAACGTTGAATGTGTGTCGTCATGTCAGCGTTACTTCCACAGCTGGGCGGCAAACACTACGAGAATGCCGATGGGCGCCACATAGCGCATCAAGAACAGGGACAGGGCGAACAGCACCGGACGGCGGATCGACAATTCGTCGCGCACCGCTTCACGCCCCATCACCCAGCCCGCAAACACCACGAAACACAAACCACCGAGTGGCAACATGATCCGCGAGGTGAAGAAATCGATCACACCGAAGAAGTCCAGACCACCGGCTGCTCCCCATTGATAGAGGTGGAACATCCCGCCTTCGTTCACGAAAAACTTGGCTTGCTTCCAGATATTGAAGGAAAACACCGTGCCCAGACCGACGAACCAGCAGATGAATGCCAACCAGAAGGTAACCCAGGCACGACTGATCTTCGTGCGCTCAACCAGGTAAGCCACCATCGGTTCGAGCAGGGAAATCGCCGAACTCCAGGCCGCAATCGCTACCAGCACGAAGAACACTACGCCCATCAATTGGCCGAACGCTACGTTGCCAAAGGCAAATGGCAGGCTGACGAACATCAGGCCAGGGCCTTCGCTCGGGTTCAGGCCGGCAGCGAACACAATCGGAAACAATGCCAGACCGGCCACCAGGGAAACGAAAGTATCGAGCAGCGCCACACCGACAATGGTGCCGGAAATCGACGAGCTCTTCGGCATGTAAGCACCGTAGATCATGATCGAACCGACGCCCACGCTCAGGGAGAAGAACGCATGCCCCATGGCCGGCAGCAAGCCGTCGAGCACTTTTTCCGGGTGGAAGTCGAACATGAAATGCACGCCCTCCATGAAATGGCCGGTGGTCATGCTGTAGCCCAGCAGGACAATCACCATCACGAACAGCAGCGGCATCATGATTCGCAGGCTGCGCTCCAGCCCGGCGACTACGCCTTTGGCGATCACCACGGCGGAGAGGAGCATGAAAATCGTGTGCCAAAGTGTCAGGCGCCATGGGTCGGCGATCACATTGCCGAAGTAGGCGCCGACCTGATCAGGCGTCGCCCCCTGGAAGTCGCCACGCCCCATGTCGATGATGTAGTCCAGCGACCAGCCGCCGACCACACTATAGAAAGACAGAATCAGCAACGCCGTGATCATCCCGGCAAACGCCCCCCAGGACCACTTCGCCGAATGCCCCGCTTCCAGCGCCAGAACCTTCAAGGCATTGGCCGGGCTCTGCCGTGCGCGTCGGCCGATCAGGGTTTCGGCCAGCATCACAGGCACACCGATCAGCGCAATACAGGCCAGGAACATCAGCACGAAGGCTCCGCCACCGTAGACGCCGACCATGTAAGGGAATTTCCAGATACTACCCAAACCCACGGCCGAACCGGTCGCGGCGAGTATGAAGACCCAGCGGCTAGCCCAACTGCCGTGGACAGAAACCTTGTCTGTCGACATCGTTATCACGCCCAAGCGTTCAAAAAAGAGGCCGCATTGTCCGGGATTCAATCAACCTGCTCAAGCACGTAGCGATACCGTAGCCGACTCGCTTGCAACTCCCTATAATGCCGCCCCTATGGCTAAACAGAAGAAACACCCAACAGGGACCATCGCGCAGAACAAAAAGGCGCGACACGATTACTTCATCGAGCATAAGTTCGAGGCTGGTCTGGTCCTGGCCGGCTGGGAAGTAAAAAGTTTGCGGGCAAGCAAACTACAACTGGTTGACAGTTACGTGCTGCTCAAAGATGGCGAAGCCTGGCTGCTCGGCAGCCACATTACGCCGCTGATGACTGCCAGCACCCACGTCATCGCAGATCCGACCCGCACCCGAAAATTGCTGCTCAACCGGCGGGAGCTGGAAAAGCTGGCCGCTGCCGTGCAGCAAAAAGGTTACGCCTGCGTATGCCTGTCCTGGTACTGGAGCAAGCACATGGTCAAGTGCGAGATCGCTCTGGGCAAGGGCAAGAAGGAATACGACAAGCGTGATACCGAACGCGAGCGCGACGCCGGTCGTGAATTGCAGCGTGCGGTGCGAAACAAGGGCAAGGAAGACTAGTTCTTTCGCCTTCAGATCGCTTTCGCGAGCAAGCCCGCTCCCACATTATCTGTGGATGCCGACATTTATGTGGCAGACCCGGAACCTGTGGGAGCGGGCTTGCTCGCGAATGCAATCGTCCAATCACCACAGAACTAACTGATTACATCCCCTTGCGCCGCTCCGCCCGAGCCACGCGTTGCACTTCCTGACGCACCTCTTCCAGCACTTCCTGCACATACAAAATGTGCCGACTGGAAACCTCCCGCGCCTGCTCTGCCCGTCCTTCGATAATCGCCAGATACAATTCTCTGTGCTGCGCGATCAGCATGTCGCGGGTTTCTGAACGCTGTTTGTACATGCCGCCAATGTTGGTCACCACGTTGCGCTTGAGAAGGTCGAACAGCCCACGAATGGTGTGCAGCAACACCGCGTTATGGCTGGCTTCGGCGATTGCCAAGTGAAATTTTGCGTCCGCCGCGCCCTCTTCTAGCCGACTCACTTCGTCATGACGCGAATAGCAGTCCTGCAACTCGTCGAATGCCGCCGTCAGCCGCTCGCGATCCACATCAGTCGCGCGCAATGCCGCGTAGTACGCACAGGAGGCTTCCAGCGTATGACGAAACTCCAGCAAATCGCGCTGGGCCTCGGGGTTGCTTTCCAGCAGATGCAACAGCGGATCGCTGAACGTCGAGCCCAGGGATTCCACCACGTAGTTGCCGCCGCCCTGACGACTGACCAGCAGCCCTTTGGCCGTCAGTTTCTGAATCGCTTCGCGCAACGAAGGGCGTGACACGCCGAACTGCTCGGCCAACGCGCGCTCAGCCGGCAAGCGTTCGCCAGCCTTCAATGTGCCCTCGAGGATCATCCCCTCAAGCTGCTCGACAATATCGTCAGACAAACGGCGCTGCCGAATCTGATCAAACCCCATCACTCAATTCTCCACGATCCCGACGGCTCGCCGGGCTCTCTATTCTGGCCTATTGGCGCTGCGCCAGCACCTACCAGACAACGTTTGATCGAACAGATCAGATGCCCTCTGCACCGCTCATTCGACAAAAGTTTTAGGGCGGCAAATTGACACACCGCATACAAGGCTTTTACCCTAGCCAACAGCGATTGTAAATTGGTATTACCAATTAACCAAGAACGCTGACCAGTGCCTGACCAACAACAATTAGGGGCCACCCCATATGCAAACCTGGCAACAGCTCTACAGCCCGCTCGGCAGTCTCGGCGTGTCCGCACTCGCGGCCGTCATCCCCATCGTATTTTTCTTCCTGGCCTTGGCCGTGTTCCGCCTCAAAGGCCACGTGGCCGGCAGCATTACCCTCGCGCTGTCGATTGCCGTGGCAATCTTCGCGTTCCAGATGCCGGTCGATATGGCCTTCGCGGCAGCCGGATATGGCTTCGCCTATGGCTTGTGGCCGATTGCGTGGATCATCGTGGCAGCGGTGTTCCTGTACAAACTGACGGTCAAGAGTGGTCAGTTCGAAGTGATCCGCAGCTCGGTGCTGTCGATCACTGACGACCAGCGCCTGCAAGTGCTGCTGATCGGCTTCTGCTTCGGCGCCTTCCTGGAAGGTGCCGCCGGTTTCGGCGCACCGGTAGCGATTACCGCCGCGCTGCTGGTGGGACTGGGCTTCAACCCGCTGTACGCCGCGGGCCTGTGCCTGATCGCCAACACCGCGCCGGTAGCCTTCGGCGCCTTGGGGATTCCGATCATCGTCGCCGGGCAAGTCACCGGCATCGACGCGTTCAAGATCGGCGCCATGACCGGCCGCCAACTGCCATTGCTGTCGCTGTTCGTGCCGTTCTGGCTGGTGTTCATGATGGATGGCCTGCGCGGCGTTCGGGAAACCTGGCCGGCGGCGCTGGTAGCTGGTTTAAGCTTTGCCATCACCCAATACTTCACCTCGAACTTCATCGGCCCGGAACTGCCAGACATCACCTCGGCACTGGCCAGCCTGATTTCCCTGACGCTGTTCCTGAAAATCTGGCAACCAAAACGCGCCGCCGGCCAACACATCGTCGGCGCCGTCTCGGCTTCCGTGGTGTCCAGCGCCGGTGGTTTCGGCCAACCGCGCACCACCGTGGCTTCGCCTTACAGCCTGGGGGAAATTTTCAAAGCCTGGTCGCCGTTCCTGATCCTCACCGTACTGGTCACCATCTGGACGCTGAAACCGTTCAAGGCGATGTTCGCTGCGGGTGGCTCGATGTATAGCTGGGTGTTCAACTTCGCGATCCCGCATCTGGATCAAATGGTGATCAAGGTCGCTCCGATCGTGACAGCCCCGACGGCGATTCCGGCGGTGTTCAAACTCGATCCGATTTCCGCGACCGGCACTGCAATTTTCTTCTCTGCGCTGATCTCGATGCTGGTGCTGAAGATCAATCTCAAAATTGGTCTTACCACTTTCAAAGAGACCGTCTACGAACTGCGCTGGCCGATTTTGTCCATCGGTATGGTGCTGGCCTTCGCCTTCGTCACCAATTATTCGGGCATGTCATCGACCATGGCTCTGGTACTGGCAGGCACAGGTGCGGCATTCCCGTTCTTCTCGCCATTCCTCGGCTGGCTCGGCGTGTTCCTAACCGGTTCCGATACCTCGTCCAACGCGCTGTTCAGTTCGCTGCAAGCAACCACCGCGCACCAGATCGGCGTCAACGACACCTTACTGGTGGCGGCGAATACCAGCGGCGGCGTGACAGGCAAGATGATTTCGCCGCAATCGATCGCCGTGGCCTGTGCCGCGACCGGGTTGGTGGGCAAGGAATCGGATCTGTTCCGCTTCACCCTCAAGCACAGCCTATTCTTTGCAACGATCGTCGGCCTGATCACGTTGGCTCAGGCCTACTGGTTCACCGGCATGCTGGTGCACTAAGAACTACACGCGACACGGAAAAAACCGACGCTGGGTTACGCCCCCGGCGTCAGCTATTCACAACCGGGTCTGCAAGGCTGCTGAAAGCTTCCCTCACTATATTCAGCAGCCTCAGCGGACGGATAACCGGGACCACCCGGAGACACGCCTGATGAGCGAGCTTTTTTACAACGCAGTGCCAAACGCGACCCGCGTCGCCCCGCCACTGCCCGAGCCTCGGCAATACCCCAGCGAAAAACCGTCACGGGTCTACCTGTTCGGGACTTGCGTGGTGGATCTGTTCTACCCGGAAGCCGGGATGGACGCGATCCACCTGCTGGAACGCGAAGGCATTCGTGTCGACTACCCGCAAGGGCAAAGCTGCTGCGGGCAACCGGCCTACACCTCGGGTTACACCGAACAGGCCCGGACCGTGGCGCGCTCACAACTGGCGCTGTTTGCCGGGAATTATCCGGTGGTGGTGCCATCGGGGTCTTGCGCGGGCATGTTGCGCGAACACTACGCCGACTTGTTCAAGGATGAGCCGCAAACGTTGAAGCAGGTCCAGGCCCTGGCCGACCGGACTTATGAACTGGCGGAGTTCCTGCTGTTTGTCTGCAAGGTGCAGCTCAAGGACAGCGGCGAGCCGGTTAAAGTGGCGTTGCACACGTCGTGCTCGGCACGCCGAGAAATGAACACCCACCTGCACGGCCGTGAGTTGTTGGCGCAGCTAAGCAACGTGGAGCGAGTCGACCATAGCCACGAAAGTGAATGCTGTGGCTTTGGTGGGACTTTCAGCGTCCGTATGCCAGATATTTCCGGCGCGATGGTGGCTGACAAGACCCGGTCGTTGAAGGAATCCGGTGCGCACAAGGTACTCAGTGCCGACTGCGGTTGCCTGATGAACATCAATGGCTCGCTGGAGAAACAGCAGGAAGCGTTGCGCGGTCAGCATCTGGCCAGTTTCCTGTGGCAGCGTACCGGAGGTGCTCAATGAGCACTTCCACGATTATTCCTACGGTTGCTGTAGAAGAAGATTTTCGCGCCCGGGCTCACAAGGCTTTGGCTGACACGCAACTGCGAAACAACTTTCGCAGCGCGATGGATTCACTGATGAGCAAACGGGCAGCGTCCTTCAGCGATGCCTTTGAGCGAGAACATTTGCGAGTGCTGGGCAATGCTGTCCGCGCCCGTGCTTTATCCAAGTTGCCCGACCTGCTCGAGCAACTTGAACAGAACCTGACCCGCAACGGTGTGACAGTGCACTGGGCGGAAACGGTGGACGAAGCCAATGGCATCGTCTTATCGATCATCCGCGCTCACGAGGCGCGGCAAGTGATCAAGGGCAAATCGATGGTCAGCGAAGAGATGGAGATGAACCATGTCCTCGCGGCTCAAGGCATTGAATGCCTGGAGTCGGACATGGGCGAATTCATCGTCCAGCTCGACCACGAGAAGCCTTCACACATCATTATGCCGGCGATCCACAAGAATGCCGGTCAGGTCGCGTCCTTGTTCCACGACAAACTTGGCGTGGAGTACACCAAGGACGTAGACCAACTCATTCAGATCGGTCGCAAAGTCCTGCGACAGAAATTCTTCGAAGCAGACATCGGCGTCTCCGGCGTCAACTTCGCCGTGGCCGAAACCGGCACTTTGCTGCTGGTGGAAAACGAAGGCAACGGGCGCATGTCGACCACCGTGCCGCCCGTACATATTGCCGTCACGGGCATCGAGAAAGTCGTCGAAAACCTGCGGGACGTTGTACCGCTGTTGTCGCTGCTGACCCGCTCGGCTCTCGGCCAGCCGATCACCACCTACGTCAACATGATCTCCGGCCCGCGCAAGGAACATGAACTCGACGGCCCGCAGGAAGTGCACCTGGTATTGCTCGACAACGGCCGCAGCCAGGCGTTTGCCGACAGCGAATTGCGCCAGACGCTGAACTGCATCCGCTGCGGCGCCTGTATGAATCATTGCCCGGTCTATACCCGAATCGGCGGCCATGCCTATGGGGAGGTTTACCCTGGGCCTATCGGAAAAATCATCACCCCGCACATGGTCGGCCTGGCGAAAGTCCCCGACCACCCGAGTGCCTCGTCGTTATGCGGCGCTTGCGGTGAAGTCTGCCCGGTAAAAATTCCGATCCCCGCATTGTTGCGTCGCCTACGGGAAGAGAACGTCAAAGCCCCGGACAGCCCGCATCAAGTGATGCGCGGTCAGGGCAGCAAGTACTCGCGCAAAGAACGATTTATCTGGAACGCCTGGGCGAAGCTCAACAGCTCGCCAACGCTCTATCGCCTGTTCGGCTTCTTCGCCACCCGCCTGCGCGCGCTGACGCCGAGCAACGTCGGTCCGTGGACCCAGAACCACAGCGCACCGAAACCCGCCGCCCGCTCACTGCATGACATGGCCCGCGAGCATCTGGCCAAACAGGGAGACCGCTGATGAGCGCCAAGCAAAATATCCTCGCCAAGTTACGGAACAGTCTGACAGGCACCACGCCTGTGCCTGACAACTTCGATGTCGAATTGGTGACCGAGCCCTACACCTACACGCCAGAACAGCGCATCCCGCAACTGCGCAAACTGATGGAAGCGGTGCACACCGAAATTCATCTGACGTCCGGAGAAGGCTGGCCCGAATTGCTGGCGAAACTGCTGCAGGATCGCCAGTTGCCCAGCCTGTTGGTTGCGCCGACGACACCTCACGGTCAACGCATCACTCAGCATTGGGCGAAAAATCCTGGCCTGCCCGCGCTCAAAGCCTACGACCGTCCGGTCGAGGAGTGGAAAGCCGAGCTGTTCAACGACACCCCGGCCAGCCTGACCACCACCCTCGGCGCAATCGCCGCGACAGGTAGCCTGATTCTCTGGCCGACGCGAGAAGAACCGCGCCTGATGAGCCTGGTGCCGCCGGTGCATTTTGCCTTGCTCAAGGCCAGTGAAATCCGCGATAACTTTTATCAGGTGCAGCAGGAGTTCGAATGGGCTCAAGGCATGCCGACCAACGCCTTGCTGGTGTCCGGCCCGTCGAAGACTGCCGACATCGAGCAAGTATTGGCTTACGGCGCCCATGGCCCGAAAGACCTGGTCGTTCTGATCCTGGAGGACCAATGAGTCTACCGGCGGCTTTCCTGCGAGATGCACAGCAACTGATTCCTCAGGCACGACGTTTCGACGATCCGCTGTCGACCTTGGCCTTCGGCACCGACGCCAGTTTCTACCGGCTGATTCCGAAACTGGTGATCCGCGTCGAGTCCGAAGACGAAGTGGTGGCGCTGCTCAAACTGGCGCAACGGGATCAGGTCCCGGTGACCTTCCGCGCCGCCGGCACCAGCCTGTCTGGCCAGGCCATCAGCGATTCGGTGCTGATCGTGCTGGGGGATAACTGGAACGGTCGCGAGATTCGTGGGCAAGGAACACAGATCCGCCTGCAACCGGGCGTGATCGGTGCCCAAGCCAACGCCTGGCTGGCACCGTTCGGACGCAAGATCGGACCAGACCCGGCGTCGATCAACGCCTGCAAAATCGGTGGCATCGTCGCCAACAATGCCAGCGGCATGTGCTGCGGCACGGCGCAGAACACCTATCACACATTGGCCGGCATTCGCCTGGTGTTGGCTGATGGCAGCCGTCTCGATACCGAAGATGCCGCCAGTGTGATGGCCTTCCGTGAGAGCCACACCGAGTTGCTGGAACAACTGGCGACTTTGGGCCGCGAGACCCGCGCAAACACTGAATTGGCTGCGAAAATTCGCCACAAATACCGTCTGAAAAATACCACCGGGCTGTCACTCAACGCGCTGGTGGATTTTGACGAGCCTGTGGATATCTTGAGCCACTTGCTGGTGGGCTCCGAAGGCACGCTCGGATTTATCAGCGCGGTAACCTACGACACGGTGATCGACCACCCGAACAAGGCGTCGGCGCTGATCGTGTTCCCGGATGTAGAAACCTGCTGCAATGCGGTAACCGTGCTGAAAAGCCAACCGGTGTCGGCGGTGGAACTGCTGGACCGTCGCAGCCTGCGCTCGGTGCAGGACAAACCCGGCATGCCGGCTTTCGTACAGCACCTGTCGAACAATGCCTGCGCCCTGCTCATCGAATCCCGCGCCGCTTCGTCTTCTTTGCTCAAGGAACAGCTGACGCAAATCATGGCGTCGCTGACCGGCTTCCCGGTGGAGAAGCAAGTCGACTTCACCGAAGACCCGGTGGAAAACGCCCGGCTCTGGGCGATCCGCAAGGACACCTTCCCTGCCGTCGGCGCGGTGCGCAAAACCGGCACCACGGTGATCATCGAAGACGTCACCTTCCCGGTGGAGCAACTGGCCATCGGCGTCAACCGCCTGATCGAGCTGTTCGACAAACATCACTACGACAAAGCGATCCTTTTCGGACACGCCCTGGAAGGCAATCTGCACTTCGTCTTCACCCAAGGCTTCAACAGTGCGGAAGAAGTCGCACGCTACCAAGCGTTCATGGACGACGTGGCGCAGTTGGTGGCCGTTGAATTCGGCGGCTCGCTGAAGGCTGAACACGGCACCGGTCGCAACATGGCGCCCTTCGTCGAACTGGAATGGGGCAGCGACGCTTACCAGTTGATGTGGCAGCTCAAACGCCTGCTCGACCCTAACGGCATTCTCAACCCGGACGTGGTGCTCAGCGACGATCCGCAGATCCACCTCAAACATCTGAAGCCGTTGCCGGCCGCCGATGAGATTGTGGATAAGTGCATTGAGTGTGGCTTTTGCGAACCGGTGTGCCCGTCGAAAGGCCTGACGTTGAGCCCACGCCAGCGCATTGTGATTTGGCGAGATATCCAGGCGAAGAAGCGCGCAGGTGTCGACACCACCGAGCTCGAAGCCGCTTACGAATACCAAGGCATCGATACGTGCGCCGCCACAGGCCTGTGCGCACAACGTTGTCCTGTAGGAATCAACACCGGTGAGCTGGTGAAAAAGCTCCGTGGCCGTAAGGCAACCCATACGAAAACCGCCAACTGGATTGAAGGAAATTTCGCCACCGCGTTGCAAGGCGCGCGCTTTACTCTGCACGTCGCCAACGGTGCGCGGATGCTGCTGGGGGCACCACGTTTGGCAAAGCTTTCGGCATCGCTGACGCGGCTGTCCAAGGGTCAGGTTCCGCAATGGACCAACGCCATGCCACAGCCGGAAAGAGCCATCCGTTTCAGCCCGACCGTGTCGGACGAGCGGCCTCGGGTGGTGTACCTGGCAGCCTGCGTGTCGCGGGTCATGGGCCCGGCGGCGGGTGATAAAGAGCAAATGTCGTTGTACGAAAAAACCCGTGGCTTGTTGGAAAAGGCCGGTTACCAGGTAGTTTTTCCGGATAATCAGGACAACCTCTGCTGCGGCCAGCCATTCGCTTCCAAGGGTTACGCCGAACAAGCCGAACACAAGCGCCAGGAACTGATCGGCGCGCTGCTGCACGCCAGCCGCGGCGGGCTCGACCCGATCTATTGCGACACCAGCCCCTGCACCTTGCGGCTGGTTCAGGACCTGGGCGACGTGCGACTGGACTTGTACGACCCGGTGCGCTTCATCCGCACCCACTTGATGGATCGTCTCGATTTCACCCCTCAGGAAGCGCCAATCGCGGTGCACGTCACGTGCAGCACTCAGCATCTCGGCGAGAGCCAGGCGTTGATCGATCTTGCGCGCAAGTGCAGTAAAAACGTGGTCATCCCGGAAGGCATTCACTGCTGCGGTTTTGCCGGAGACAAGGGCTTCACCACCCCGGAATTGAATGCTCATTCCTTGCGCACGCTCAAGGACGCGGTACAGCAATGCAGCGAAGGGATTTCCACCAGCCGCACCTGTGAGATTGGTCTGACGCAACACGGCGGAATTGACTACCACGGGTTGGTCTATCTGGTGGATCGAGTGACCCAGGCCAGGGCGACCTGAAGAAAAATAGAACCCTGACGCACCGTCGCAGTCCACCGATCAAGTCCCGCAAACGCGGGACCTTTCCCAAAATTGGCAGCTCGTCCTGATGGCCAGCGATGCCTGGCCCCTCAGTTCAAGGAGATACCCATGAAACGCTCAGTACTGTTAGGTCTGTTCGTTACTGCCTCAATGCTGGCCTCCTCCTCGTTTGCCGCCGGCGATGATCTCTGTGCAACCAACCTGCAAGCCATCGCCAACGCCAAGACCCAGACCCTGGCGCCGGAAATGAGTGCGCGCGTCGAGGCAAGTGTCCAGCAGGCCAAGGCCTACCAGGCGCAAAACACCGAGGAAGGCACCAAAAAATGCATCTCCGAAACCACTCAAACCCTGCAGGAAATACAGAACGCGGGCAAAGGCGATAAAGGCTGATAACCACTGAGGGCCAACCTTCGGGTTGGCCTTCTGAGCCATGTAAACCCTAAGCTTGCGGAGCATCAGGCAGTCTCACGACTGCTTCGTAGCCGAACGCAGCCTCGCGTGCTCGGCAGCTGCTACAGATTGCATTTGGTCTTAACTGACTGGCATCAGGCGTTTCTTGTCCCTTTTTCGCACCCCCCTCCCGGAAAAATCTTTCACCCCATCGCCAGCAAAAACAGAACCCTTGCACGCCATCACAGTCCATTTGTTAAGCCCCAATCAGCGTGGCCCAATCCCCACCCCCGTTCCAGGAGATACCCATGAAGCGTTCCGCCCTGGCTGGACTGCTCATCGCTGCAACAATGCTGGCCTCCTCCGCATACGCCTCAAACGATAGCGATCAATGCGTAATGAAGCTGCAGGAAGTCAACAGCAAGCTGTCCAGCACAGCCACGCTGGACGCCGCCACCAAAGGTGTCGTCATCACCAAAACTGAACAAGCCAAGGCCGCCCACGCCGCCAACAATGACAGAGAGTGTGTTTCCCTGACGCAGCAGGCGCTTCAGGACATTCAAAGCCACGCGCACGGTCAGTAGGGCCTGACCAGAGCCAATCCAGCGTTGGCCCTGACACGCAAGCACGGACAGAAGGTCGACTCGCCGCGCGCATTGGCGTACACTGCGCTTGCCTGCTGGTTACACACTGCAGGTTCGGGGCCGTTTAGGATTCGACGCCGGTTGCGAAACTTTAGGTGCATGCCGAGTTGGTAACAGAACTCGTAAATCCACTGTTGCAACTTTCTATAGTTGCCAATGACGAAACCTACGGGGAATACGCTCTCGCTGCGTAAGCAGCCTTAGCCCTTCCCTCCTGGTACCTTCGGGTCCAGCAATCATCAGGGGATGTCTGTAAACCCAAAGTGATTGTCATATAGAACAGAATCGCCGTGCAGTACGTTGTGGACGAAGCGGCTAAAACTTACACAACTCGCCCAAAGCACCCTGCCCGTCGGGTCGCTGAGGGTTAACTTAATAGACACGGCTACGCATGTAGTACCGACAGCGGAGTACTGGCGGACGGGGGTTCAAATCCCCCCGGCTCCACCAAATAAACATTACAAATCAGGCACTTAGCGTTTATCGCAAGTGCCTTTTTTGTGCCTGACGGGGCCGTTTTAGCTCCGTAATGACAGCTAAATGGCAGCCTCAGACGAAGCGGCGAAGGTCAGGGAAATGAGTTCTGAGATTGATAGAGTCAAGGATCGAGCGAAAAGCAGAAGCTTGGTGGACGACCTCTACCAAGATGCCAGTCGGGTCTACGTAGTCCATTACTCATGCGAATCGTTTTACGAGGGCTCTACCGGCGCCTCGAAACGTGTAACTTCAATTGCGGTACGAAATCTGAAGTCGGCACAAACGAAGTCGTGGTCGCTTCACAAGTCAGCCGAGCTCAAGGGCTCCCTCGACACCATGTCGGACGAGCTCGACAGTCACGAGCGATCTATGCTTGATGGGTATTTTGCATTCCTTGAGCAGCATAAGGATTGTCGATTCCTTCATTGGAATATGCGTGATGAGCATTTCGGCTTCTTCGCTCTTGAGCATCGCTACCGGGTGCTTGGGGGGAACCCTTTTGAACTCCAGGACGATAAGAAAGTAGATTTAGCTCGCGTACTGGTCAGCCTTTATGGCAAATCCTATGCGCCACATGTGGATAGCAAAGGGCGTAAGGGCCGCATAATGAGCCTGACTGAACTGAACAGCGTGTCCGACATTGATGCGCTTACCGGAGAGCAGGAAGCGGAGGCGTTCGTCAACGGCGACTACCTAAAGATGCACAGGTCTACTCTGCGTAAACTGGATATGTTTGCAAATTTTTTCGAGCGAACGCACGAAAAGCGGTTAAAAACCGACGCATCTTGGGCAGACAAATTCGGTGTACGGCCAGTCGCCGTTCTCGAGGTAATAAAAGGACACCCTCTATTCACAGCCTTCACCGTTATCGCCATCGCTCTAGGCGCCATAGCTAAATACACAGAATTTTTTAACCAGGTTTTTAGTCCCTGATGAAACGACTGACTCAAGGCCCGAGAAACTGAGCAGCCAGATATATTGCAGCATGGGCGGGACCGAGATATGTCGCTAGCTTTAGACGGCACGAAACCGACAAGAAGGAGTTTGCTTGTGGCGAATGAGGCGACCCCGGCAAGGCAAGTAATGACACCCGAAGAGCTAGAGATTTCGGCTAAAGCAGTCAGCTTCGCTCGCGCAAACAAGAAAGCAATCGCCAAGCGCCGGACGGACAAAACCATTTATCCGCCAGAGGAAGCTCCCGTGTCAGTGTTTATGGCCGGCTCCCCAGGGGCGGGTAAAACTGAAGCCTCAATCGCGCTTGTGAACCTTTTCGCTGACACGAAGATCCTAAGGATTGATCCAGACGAGCTTCGAAACGAATTTTCTGAATACTCGGGTGGCAACTCTTGGCTTTTTCAGGGAGGTGTTTCGATCCTGGTTGAAAAAATTCTCGACTTTGCTATCGATCAGAGACAGTCTTTTCTGCTCGACGGAACATTCTCCAACCTCGATGTAGCCAGAAGAAATGTCGAACGCTCCTTGAAAAAGGGCAGATTTGTGCAAATCTTGTACGTCTATCAAAATCCTCACCTTGCATGGGGCTTTGTCAAAGCTCGAGAGGAGGCAGAGGGTAGAAGGATTCGCAAGGAGCATTTCATCGATCAGTATTTCGCGGCGCGTGACGTTGTGAACGCACTTAAGCTAGAGTACGGCGGCGATGTCCACGTGGATCTACTGCTCAAGCATATCGACAATTCTGGACGTCTTTACAAAGCTGGTGTCGATAAAATTGACTACCATATACCTGAGCGCCACACGCGGGCCGATCTAGAGGCCGAGCTCGGATTACCATCAGGAGCGCATTCATGATTTCGATTAAGCTAGGCTTAACCAAGGGTGCTAAAAGCCCATTTGCCGACTTTATTCGTAACGCGAAGTCAGAGCAAAAAAAACGCGTTTACAGTGAAGTTTTGACCGAGGCGACCAAGCAACAAAACCTCGTGATGATGCAGGCCGAGGCAAAGCAAGCCTGATAGACATGCATAGAATCAAAGAGAAGCCCGGCCAGATGCCGGGCTTTTTATTTCCCGTTTACGCTCGGTATCCTCAGGGAGATCTTCATTGCGGCTGGACGGCTGGACGGCTGGACGATAAAGCACGTTACTCACTTCAATGTCGCTCAATAGCGCCTGCGTCCGCCTATCCCGACTCTCCTTTCCAACCTAGGTCTTAATTGCAGCTTTTGCTGGAGGCAAACTAACCACGTCCTAGGAAATTTCCCTCAAACTGTGGCGAACTCCATGAACTGGCGAGTAACGACCCGTAAAGATAACCTTCCATCTTCGCTGCAACCCGGCGAACGGTTTTGACAGGCCGAAAAGCGTAGGGATCCCTAAATTTCCGGAGTTCCCCCATGAAAAAGACCAAACCCAAGCCACTTGAAAACCCAGCCACTCCAGAGTCGGAAACCCTCGACCTGACCCAACTCTCCAAAGCCACCCAACGCGCCGTCAGCGCCCGCTTGCGCGACCCGAAACAGCCCGATCCCGTAAGCCATGTTTTCACGATCCTCCCCGACGTCGACACCCCAACCCTGCTCGCTCACGCCAGCGAAACCCTGGCCTCCATGAATGTCATGACCACCGATCTGGCCGACCAGCTTGAAGGCTCGCATCGCAACGTGGCATTGGCGATTCAGCAACTGGCCGTGCTGGCCGAGATGTTGATCAACCGAGCGCTGGATAACCTCGATTCGCCCCTGCCGCCGGTCACGCCCGTCTGCCACTGAGTGATCTCGCTCGTTGAGCGAATGGAGGTTTTGTCATGGATCGATACATGCCGGTCACCGGCATCGACTGCACCATCGCGTCGCTGCTGATCGACACCGAAGCGCCGCTGGACGTGCTGCATGAAACGGCGGCCTACCGCATCCGCACGGCGACTCAATTGCTGGAAAGTTTCGCTGTGAACGAAGGCGTTTACAGTGAGCTGGCGCGGGTGTTGGTAACTTCGCTGCGCGATGGCTGTGATTTGCTGGATGTGGTTGGGCGAAGGTTACAGATGCAGGTTTCGGCGTTGTAACGAACCCAGCATGTTACCCCAACACAAAAAGGCACCTGACGAACATATCGCAGGTGCCTTTTTGGGATTGAGCGACATTAGATGACTCAACAGTAGGTTTCATGATCTGTAACTTACTGTCGACTCAATGGACGCAGAGTCGCCACGCTTTCTGCCTTGTGTAAAAAAAGGATTTATCTGACAGATTAGAACCACGTCATCCTGGGAAATTTCCCGCAACCCGTAGCGACTTCCATGAACTGGCGAACAACGTTTCCGGCAGATAGTCTTCACGCTTCGCTGCAAACCCTGCGGACGGTTTTGACAAGCCGAAACAGCGTAAGGATCCCTAACCTCATGGAACGCCCTTATGAAAAAAATCACCCTGCATTTAGTTGAAAAACCGGCCACTTCAGAGCCTGAAACCCTCGACCCCACCCAACGTCCCCAAGCCACCGAGCGCGCCGTCAACGCCCGCCGGCGCAACCTGAACAGAAACATCTTCGCCGTCCGCCCCGACGTCGACACGCTCACCCTGCTCTCTCATGCCAGCGAAACCCTGGCGTCCCTCAACGTCATGACTCTGGACTTTGCCAACCGGCTCGATGGGCCACAGCGCAATGTGGCGCTGGCGCTTCAGCAGTTGACGATGCTGACCGAGCTCTTGGTCAACCGAGCGCGGGATAACCTTGATCCGAACGCATCGGTGGCCGTGGGCAAGCCACCCGTTTTTCACTGAGTGATCGAGCGACGACTACAGACGCAGATTTCGGCGTAGAAAAACAAAATGGGCGGCCTCATTGAGGTCGCCCATTTTTGCTGATGCCGTCGTTGTTACATCGTGGAAAATGAAATACACAACATTATTGCGACTTCCCCGGGCATTTCGTTCACTCAGAGGCCATGCCGAAGGCCCATCCATATGAATTTTTCTTCACCCCACCACCTCTCCCCAACCTGTACATTGCCCTCGCTCATTCAAGAAACTACGGTTTGCCCGCGCTCCCGCGGGCTTTTTTTTGTCTGCGGTTTTGTTGGCGGTCAGTTCAAATAGCCCGCGCAGGGGAAACCTTCGGCAGTTCCTGCAGGCATTTCAATCGATACAAATATTCCTGCTCCCCATGCTGCTGCGCACACCGCGCCTGATAACACTTCCTGATCAAACCAAAACCGGCCGATTCAGCCAGCCGCTGGCTCGCCACGTTGGCCGAGTCCGTGGTCAGGTACAACGTGAAACCGGGCAGGCTTTTGATCAATTCTTCGAGCGCTGTGCGCATATAACCTTTGCCCGAATACTCGGTATTGGCCCAGTAGCCGAGGACGTAGCGGTTGCGGCGCTGGGGCTTCAAACCGATGCAGCCGATGATCGTGTGCGCCGCATCGTCGACGATAAACAGCCGCCGCTCACCTGTTTCGCTTTTGAATTCTTCGACTGCCCGCGCGAGGAACGATCTGGCCTCGTCCTCGGTGGTGTAGGGTTTGGCCCAGGGCAGAAATTCGGAATGGGTGGTAAAACTGGCGTTAAGCGCATGCTGCAACGCTTTACACCATTCGGGGTCGGGGGCACTCAATCTCAATGTATGAGTGCCCACCGTCAGCGAAAGCTCCATTGCATCTTCCTTGAATTCAAACTCCGTAGCGTCAAACAGTAGCAGTGCCAGGAAGGACACTGCTACTCAGGAATTCAACGGCCCCCGGCCTAAATCTCCGCGTTGGCGGGTGAACTTGTAAACGGCTCAACGACAGGTCGCTCAGCCTGCTGTCGCACCGGCAGCTCCAGCCGCGCCCGCCCATAGAACGCCAACGCCGTCAGCAAACATGCCAGCCATACAAAGATTCCGGCCCAGAAGGTGTGGGACATGTAGTGCCAACCCTGTAGAACCCGCGTCGTGCCGTAGACGAAACCGAGCAACAACGAGCCGTACATCAGCGCTTTGGAATACCGCCAGCGGTAGCGGCGAGCCACAAAGTACAGCGCGAGCATGGTGAAGCCGCCCGACGCATGTCCACCCGGCCAGCAGCGACCATCGCCTGCGACTTTCAGCAGGTCGAAATTCTGGTACCACTCCTTGTGTTCGATGTTCCCGGCGTACTGGGTCGTTTCGACCGGGCAATACACACTGGTGTGGCCTTTGAGGTAGTGGATAACGCCAGTGCTGATGGAAAACGCGAACACCACATAGAGGAAGTCCCGACGGTGTTTACTGGCGAACCGAAGCACCGGCGCGACTTTGATTTTTTCCAGGAGCGTGATGATCTTCGAATGTTTTTCAGCCTTCAGTCGCGGCCAGAGAAACGACAGCAAAGCGCCGATCATCGCGACCTCGCCAGTCCAGTTCGGGATGATCCGCGCCCATTTATGGGTGATCTTCTCGAACAGATGGACATGCGCCAACGGGAACACCCGGGTGGCCGGATCATAAAAAAGATCGCTGAAGGCAATGTCGATTTTAGTCAGGTCAAACAGCAGGAACACCACGACCGCACAGGCCAGCGGAATACCAAAGTTCACCCAGTAAAAGCGGTAAGGGGGAGAAGTCAGCATCGTATGTCCTGATCCAGAGGAATGATGGTGAAACTCATTCGGTGGTTACCGAACGCCAGTCGGAGGCCTCGATGAAACCGAGCATGCGCGGTGGTTGAGACTTTTGGGCGGAGATAAACAGAGAAGCGCCATAACCAAGGGTCGCGGTCGGTAACTTGAGATCTTTTTCCAGTTGCGCCATGCATTCGCTGTGGGTCACCAGAATCAGGTTGCGCCCGACCACCTTGTGCGCCAGGGCATCGCGCAGCATGCTGCCCCTGCAATGGATCAACCAGTCTTCACCGACGCCGACCTTGTTGAACATGTAACCGGCGGTCTGCGCCGTACGCATCATCGGGCTGTTATAGATGTCGGCCTGATCCAGCCCCAAATGCTCGAACTGCGCGCCGACGCTCACCGCCACGCTACGGGAGCGATCGGTGATGCCGTCATTGCCGCTCAGGCAGGCAGCCGTGGAGTGATCACAACGCTCGACGTGGCGCACCAGCACGATCATGTCGCCTTTGGCCCACCCGGTCGCCAACGCCCGGGCACCCGCCACATTGCCATGGGCCAGGTCAGGGACGGCGGCGGGTCGCAACAGCCACACGGTCAGCGGAATAACCAACAAGGCAGATGCCAGCACGACTGCGGCGTTTCGATAACGGGCCAAACGGCTCAGATCGATCGAGCGTTTTATCCCGAACAGACTCAGTCTCAATTCCACATCAAGCCACCTCGCCGGCATGCACCACTGTCATTCGTTGCCGCGAGGGTAAAGAGGCGCGCGTCGGCAGCCGGTGAAACCCGTGTGAAAACCTTGTTACAAACTTTGCCTAACAAAAACCTTTCAGCTCCCGGGATTGCTGCCGATACAGACCTGCTAACCCCCCTTGCTGGCTCTTAAAACAACAATCTTCCAGCCAACCGACGATCAAGAAGCACAACGTTCCTGGAGGAATATTGATGAATAGCTGGTTCGGTAATATCAGCGTGAACCTGAAACTGGGCCTGGGATTCGGCCTGGTCCTGGCACTGACCTGCGTCCTCGCCCTGACCGGCTGGACGAGCCTGGGCGGGTTGATTGACCGCAGCAACTGGATGAGCGACATCACTCAGCTCAACGCTGGGCTGACCAAACTGCGTGTGGTTCGCCTGCAATACATGCTGACCAACGGCGATGAAACGGCCGCACAGAATGTGCAGACCACCCTCGACGGCTTCGTCGCTCAGCAACAAGCGTTGCTGTCGAGTTTCAAGAGCCCGGAAAACGTCAAATTGCTCAAAGAGCAGAGCGCGACCATCAGCGCTTACCAGATCTCCCTGAACAAAATGCGCAGCGCCTACCGCACCGGTAACAGCGCCCGCGACGCCATGGGCGCCAATGCTGAAACCGCCAGCAAGTTGATCGAAGCAATCAGCACCCGCGTGCAGCAAATGCCCCTGAGCGACCAACGCTTCGAACAGTTCCAGGCCATCACCGCGGCCAAGGAAGCGTTTATCCTGGCTCGCTACGAAGTGCGTGGCTACACGGCCAGCACCAACGTCGAGACTGAGCAAAAAGCCGTCGCCCAACTGGACACGGCCATCGCCAGTCTGAAACAGCTCAATGTGCATTTCGCCGAGACCCAGCAAGATGCGCTGCGCCAGCTGGAAACCGCGCTAAGCAACTACCGCAGTGCCTTGCAAGCGTATAAAGCCGCCAACACCGAGGCGGTGCAGGCGCGCAAGGAAATGACCGAACAGGGGGCCACCATCGTGACCCTGAGCGATCAGCTGTATCAGATCCAGCTCGACCGCCGCGACGCCGAAAGCGCCCAGGCCCGCACGCTGCAACTGATCAGCACCTTGCTGGCCTTGCTGGTGGGCGTCATTGCCGCCGTGATCATCACCCGTCAGATCACCGGCCCGTTGCGCGATACCCTGGCCGTGGTCGAGCGCATCGCCAGCGGCGACCTGTCCCAGGACGTCAAAGTGACCCGCCGCGACGAACTCGGCGTGCTGCAGCAAGGCATCGCACGCATGGGCGTGACCCTGCGCGATTTGATCAGCGGTATCCGCGATGGCGTCACTCAGATCGCCAGCGCCGCCGAAGAACTGTCAGCCGTGACCGAGCAAACCAGCGCCGGGGTCAACAGTCAGAAAATCGAGACCGATCAGGTGGCCACCGCCATGCACGAGATGACTGCCACGGTGCAGGAAGTCGCGCGTAACGCTGAAGAAGCGTCCCAAGCTGCAGCCGCCGCTGATGGCGAAGCGCGCGAAGGCGATAAAGTCGTCAACGAAGCCATCGCCCAGATCGAACGCCTGGCCAGCGAAGTGGCGCGCTCCACCGAAGCCATGAGCGTGCTGCAGCAGGAAAGCGACAAGATCGGCAGCGTCATGGACGTGATCAAGGCCGTGGCCGAACAGACCAACCTGCTGGCCCTCAACGCCGCCATCGAAGCGGCCCGTGCCGGTGAAGCCGGTCGTGGTTTTGCCGTGGTGGCCGACGAAGTTCGTGGCCTGGCCCAGCGCACGCAGAAATCCACCGAGGAAATCGAAGGCCTGGTGGCCGGACTGCAGAACGGCACCCAACAAGTGTCGGTGGTGATGAACAACAGCCGCGCCCTGACCGACAGCAGCGTGGCACTGACCCGCAAGGCCGGCGTGTCACTGGAAAACATCACCCGAACGGTGTCCAACATCCAGTCGATGAACCAGCAGATCGCTGCCGCTGCCGAGCAGCAAAGCGCCGTGGCCGAAGAGATCAGCCGCAGCATCATCAACGTACGCGACGTGTCTGAACAGACCGCCGCCGCCAGCGACGAAACCGCTGCGTCCAGTGTTGAGCTGGCGAGGTTGGGTAATCAGTTGCAGATGATGGTGAGTCACTTCCGGGTGTAACCCGCGAATCTATGAATCCTCTTTGCCTGCGTGCCCTACTCGTTTCCGGCACCAGGCAAATCGAACTCTCGGCCATTCGTTTAAAACTGGCGCACGCCTGAATTCCTATATCCTGTCGTCCAAAAATACCGATACCGAATCGCTTTTTCATACGCATCACCCCTCAACCAGCCTACCTCCCTTTCTTCTCTACTCCTGTACGTTTCTTCTGACCAAGGACATCCCATTCGGACAGGAGACTTACAACACATGGACGTAAGTAACGACTCATTGCTAGACAAACTCGTTGACTTCCCTGCCAGCGAAGAAGGGACAAAAACCGACTTCAAAACAGCCATGCAAGCTATGAAGATCGAGTCTGTTTTCGATATTGCGCACATGCCCCAGGAGCAGTTCGCCCGCGACTTGGCCCGGCACAGCGACGCCAATGGGCAGCAGGCTTATGACAACGCCGTGAGTTACGCCCGACAGATCAGCCGTCTGTATCTGGAGCATCAGGTATCGTTCGGTGACGCCAAACGGCGTATCCGGCGTAACGCTGATTTCGAATCGAAATCTGTGCCTGCCACCTATCAAACGTTGTTCAACGAGAATTGGGAGCATTTTTGCCATGAAGGCGATATTGCTTCAATCGACTCGCCCGTGGCCTATTTGCGAGCGTTGTATCTGTTTGCCGGACAGCTGGAAAACTCATCTCGACAACCAGAAAAAATCCCCCTGGATAAACGGCGCCCGGACCTCAAGGAACTGATGCTGGACCACCAGAGCGCCTTCGTTTCTCGGCCCATGTTGAACATTGTCAATGACACCTTGAGCACTCATATCCAGAACCACCTGAACAACACCAACAATTCGAAGAGCGTTCACGAAGTACTGGCCAGCGAGTATTACCCTTTCTCATTGCCCTATGATCTCCATCACCAACAATGCTTGCTTGGATTGGGCACAGACAAACCGGGGCTGGGGGAGCTGAATTATCGCGTCAGTCTGAAACTGCCTTTTTCACATAACGCTGGGGTTGATCATGATCTTTTGAAATCTCGTGTCGACGCTCAGCGACACCTGTCCGGACTAAGTCCGGAGCAGCAGAAGTTGCTAATCATGAAGTTCGATATAGACGCCAACGTTGAAACGTTGAAGAAGGCCTATGGAACCGAAAACATTGAACGCCTAGGTGAACTTGAGTTTTTCAAGGAACGTACCGGACTGACAACAGAGCAGGTACAGCAGGTACTCGCGCAGGGGAAATACAGCCCTCGCGCTTCAGCCAACAGCCCATCTTCCACACATGCCAACTATGGTGCGAGTTACATTAATGGTCTGATTTCCGGCGAGAAATCGAAGGGTGTTCTGAAGATCGCCATTACCGAAAACAAAGCAAAGGAAATTATCAACAGGTCAAAACCACGTTTCCACCGTTTGCAGCAGATGATCCGTCTGCAACGCTGGACCGGTATTCCCTTTGCCGAACTGGATACCTTGCTCGTCAATGCCCTGCGTTCGGAAGGCGGATCATCCACTGCGCTCAACATCAATACCTTGCGCACCCTAGGCGTCTATCGATACCTGAATCAGCGTTATGGCATCTTGCCAGAGGAGTTTGCTTCGTTCCTGCATGACATGCCGACGTCCGCTTGCGGTGATCGAACGCCGTTGTTTGACCAAGTGTTCAATCGCACAGGATTGCTCGACAGTCCTTTGCAAAAAAAGCAGACGACAGCGCTTGTCACTACGGACCTCAAAACCTTCGGCTATCTCAGTGCCGGCCTTGGCCTTTCCTTTACGCAAGACTCATTGTTGCTGCTTGCGCAACAGACCGAGCAATACGCTTCGTTAAA
Organism: Pseudomonas sp. GW822-FHT02E03; assembly: GCF_058802325.1. Taxonomy (NCBI): domain Bacteria; kingdom Pseudomonadati; phylum Pseudomonadota; class Gammaproteobacteria; order Pseudomonadales; family Pseudomonadaceae; genus Pseudomonas; species Pseudomonas sp. GW822-FHT02E03. The sequence continues at coordinate 197,260 of NZ_JBXAOA010000004.1, forward strand.
ACATGATTTATCTACAGTGTCCTCGCTCTACCGCCAAGCCCGTATCGCACGGATGTTTGGTCTTTCCCCTGCCGACAGTACAAGGCTCGCCCGATTACTGGGAGGGGACAAGTTCAGTGAGCTTCTGGTGACAGGAGCATTGAGCGATCCAAACGCACAGACAACCGACATTCTCGATGTACTGATGGCGATGGATTGGGCCGTCGACTGGCTAGGGCAAAGCAACCGTGATATGGCGCAACTGTGCCAACTGCTCGCCTGCCACAACGTCGACTTGCCGCTGGAGCAGAACCTGCAAAACCGGCTAGATGCACTTCGTACACCTGCCAATACATCCGCTGAGCAGCAGCTTCGTCTGATGGAAAGTCTGCTGCACGACATCGCTGATTTATCCGCGGAGTACCTGCCGAGCGTGATGAAAATGGCCGATACGTCTGTGAAGTCTGTGTACGAGGACATCAACGCGCGCCCCCAGGCAATGCCTGCGTCGCTGACGAAGATACTGCGCGCTGCCAAAGCATGCCGGGAACTACACCTGAGCAGCAGCACACTTGAAATATTGCTGAACAACCCGCGGTTTCTAGCCTCAAACAACTCGGGAACTCTAACACTCCAGACGCTTTATCTGCTTGAACGTTTCAGTCTTTGCGCTCGTCGCCAAGCACAGTCAGAAGACACCCTCCTGCATTACTTGCGTCTTACCAATGAGGATGATGAAGCCGATAAGACGACATCGACACCATCGAAAAAAGACGTCAACGGCTTGCTGGCCCACCTCCTGAACTGGACAACCGATGAGGTGAGTTGCCTGACGGCACAGTTACCCAGCAAGCGGGCGGGCTCAATGGAAGAAGTGGATTGGGTCATGCGCTGCCAGGCGTGTTGCGAAAGCACAGGACTGTCAGCAAACATCTTGCTCAAAGCCACCGATCTGACAACCGACAGTAATACATCGGACTGGAAAGACGTTGGCGAAGCAGTGGTCGCGGCCTGTCACTAACACCTCTCCCGCTTTAAATATTCAAGGAATGAATATGACCGTTGCATTGAAAAAACAACTTGATGAAAGCCTGCGCGATGCCTTGTTGGCGTTCTTCCTGAACAACGTTGCGCCCAACGACGAAACGACAAGAACACTCAAGACAGCTCAGCACCTCTACGAATACTGGTTCCTCGATGTGCTGGTCAGTCAGGATGTGCCCACCACCCCGGTGGCTTGCGCCATTGCCAGCCTGCAGCACTACATCAATTGCATCCTGATGAGCATGGAGCCCGGGTATGACGCCACAACCCTGACTCTGGAGCGGATGCAGACTTGGCGCAATGAGATGCACCAATACCCGATCTGGGCCGCGCATCAACAGTTACTTTACTTTCCAGCGACTTATCTGGAGCCAAGCCTGAGGAACAACAAGAGCGACAACTTCCAGCAGCTGGAAAATGATCTCAGTCAACACCGGATTCAACCCGACGCCGTTCAGTCGGCCGTTCTGGGCTATCTGACCCGGTTCGAAGAAGTCGCCAACCTGAACATCCTCAATGGCTATATCGATGGCGAAGACTTCGCCAACAGCACCTACTATTTCATCGCCAAATCCCGCTCCGAGAACACCTACTTCTGGCGTTCGCTGAACATGGCCCAACGCCCACTCGATGGCACACCGCCGCAACCGCCGGTCACCCCGCCCAAACTCGATCAACCCCTCCCGTACGCCTGGTCGGACTGGGAGAAAGCCGATGTGCCTATTCCAGACGACGCAATCGAACACACCATCCGCCCGGTATGGTTCAACAATCGACTGTTCATTATCTGGGCTCAGTGCATTCATCAGGACCCTGCTGCCGTCAACGTTGCTGTCACGCCATCTGGCGGAGAGAAAAACAACAGTAATCCTCAATTGCGCTTGAGCCTTTGCTACAGGAAAACCGATAAAACCTGGAGCTCCCCACGTATTTGCCTGCAAGGTTTTATTGAGGATAAAACACTGCGTGAAAAGCATCTGGACTCAATCAAGCCGTTGATAGGTACCATCGCCGTACATCACCAGAATGACTTGCAGGATTACCTCCTCATTGCCCTGTACGTCGAGAATTCACCTTCCTCCGAGTCTGAATTCACCTTTCTGAAAACAGTCAGCGTCGATAAAAACCTCGCTCTCACCCCCGGCATGCTCGCGCCTGGCGATATAAAAGAACAAAAACACAACATTCATTCCAAATTCGTGAAGGCGTTCTCCACACCATCCGACAAGAATTCACTTCAACTAAACATTCCTTTACAAGCAAACTCTTACGAATTAAAGAAACTTGGAACCCTCCCCGCGCCAATCAATAGAAAAGACATGACGAACGTGAGGCATCTAAATACTTACACTCCCCCAATCCCTATAATCGCTCACGCAAGCTATAAGCCAGCCACAGTAAAGGTCACACTGAGCATTAGTGGGAACAAGCCAACAAGCACTTTGACACTCCAAGACGCAGCAACAGGTGAATGGTCGTATCAATATGTTTTACTAGGACCGGAGGGTGAAACGACTTCTAATATCAACAATCAATCTCCCCTACAAGAAAGTCTACCGTACCAGCACATATTCACACTCAACGCCACGGACATCGGCGAAGAGGGCAAGGTCTTTCACTACGGCATAAAAATGTTTGATCGCCAAAAAAGGACTGAAAACGAGTTTTTCATTTTGGGAGCCATAGAACTGAAGTTGATCGGGGATGACGTCATTCCTCCCAAAATTGTTTGTGCGAACGCTGCACAGTTTCTCGACTTCTCAAACTCGACGATCTCACAAGGCGACAACAAAAAGGAGCCCCGCCAGCCGATAAAACTCAACACCGGGTTTGCCAGCGAAATGATTCACCGCACCGAGAACAGCCTGGATGAACTGTTCGCGTGGGAAACGCAGCATCTGCCAGAGCCACCAATCCCGAGGGACGTCCCCCACCAGATGGATTTTCACGGCCCTTATGGTCGTTACTTCACAGAGCTGTTCCTCTACCTGCCATGGCTGATCGCCCATCGATTGAACGCTGAACGCCAATACGACGAGGCAGAACGCTGGATCCGTTACCTATTCGATCCCGGACGCAAGCAGGATGCCGACCAACCCGCGCACTGGTGCGCCAAGCCTTTGACCGGTGACGCGCCACCCTTTTATTCCACTCAGGCCCCTCACGATCCACACCAGATTGCCCTCAGTCATCCCGTGCACTTTCGCAAAGCGTTGTACTTTCTGTACCTGGACATCCTGATCAACCGAGGCGACGCGGCGTACCGCGAGCTGACGTCCGATAGCCTTAGTGAAGCAAAGCTGTGGTATATGCGGGCGCTGGATCTGTTGGGGCCGCGTCCGGTCGTTCAACGGGTCGATCAGTGGTCGGCCATTAGCTTGCACACGTTGAGCGAGGCCCCCAGTGGAAGCCTGCGTACATTCGAAAACTCGCTGTCTCACCCAGACACCATCCACTCACTGCAACTACAAGAAGGCAATCCGCAGAAATCCTTGCCGCCTATCGATACCTCGCATTTGCATTTGCCGTTCAACCCGGATCTGCTCAAACGCTGGGACATTGCCGAAATTCGCCTGTACAACCTGCGGCATAACCTCGACATCACCGGCAAGCCATTGCACTTACCGTTATTCGCGGCGCCTCTGAACCCTCGCTCCTTACGCAGGGTCAATGCCCTGAACAGCTCGACCGGCGGAACTTTAGACTTACCGAACTCGAGGATTCCCCACTATCGCTTCAACGTCATCCATAGCCAGGCCCTGAATGCCGTCGAAAGCGTCAGCCAATTCGGCGCCACACTGCTGTCGCTGATCGAGCGCAAGGAGCAGGCTCAGTTACAGGAGCTACAACAGCAGCAGGCCTGGAATCTGGCGAAACTATCCGTCGACCTGCAAACCCAGGCACTGCGCATCGATCGTCAAAACCGCCAGGCACTATTGGCCAGCAAGGCAATCATCGAGGGTCGACTCAGCCACTACCAACAATTGCTGACGAATGATGTGACTCAAGAAGAAGCAGCAGCCAGTCAGCGGTACTTGAGCAGTGGCGCATCGGAGGTAGCGGCATCGGCCTCCCAGGTCGTCGCTGGCGGCATGATGATGACCCCTAACATCTTTGGCTTCAGCAATGGCGGCAGCCGCTGGGAAGGTGCGATGCACGCTGCCAGCGCGCTCGCTCAAGGCAATGCCATCGCGAACCGCACGGCGGCGAATCATCTCGACCGTATGGCGCAATTCAGTCGTCGCAGGGAAGAATGGAGCCTGAACCGTAACCAGGCAGAACGGGAACTGGCACAAATCGACGCGCAACTCGCACACTTTACCGAACAGGAAACCGCCACTCGTCTGCAACTTCGCCTGGCTGAAACAACACTGAACCAGGCCAAGGCCAACTACGACTTACTCAGCAAACGCTTTACCAAAGCGCAGGTCTACCAATGGCTCAACAGCCAATTTGCCACGATGTACTACCAGGCCTATGACGTAGCCCTGGGAATGTGCCTGGCGGCCGAGGCCTGTTGGCAATACGAGATTGCCGATTTCACCGCACGGTTTATTCAGCCGGGGGCCTGGAGTGCAACCTATCGTGGGCTTGGAGCGGGCGAGCAATTGAAACTGAGTCTGTTGAGGATGCAGGCCGCGTATTTGGAGCGTAACGGGCGAGAGCTGGAAATTCGTAAAACCGTATCGCTGCGTCAACTCAAGGACAAGGACAAGGACAAGGACAGCACAATCAATAAAGATTGGACCAGCATTCAAACTGACCTGAAGAAAGGCGTCTGCGATTTCGAGCTGACCCACAAGACGTTCGAGGACGACTACAAAAACCAGAATCATTACCTGCTACGCATCAAAACGATCAGCGTGTCCTTGCCGGCCCTCCTTGGCCCCTATGAAAACGTCCGGGCAACGCTGACCCAGACCTCCAGCAAGGTTTACTTCTCTCCCGGCGACCAAACGCAGCCCATAGAAGACTTGCGCGCAAATCAACAGATCGCGCTCTCTACCGGATTCGACGATAACGGTTTGTTCACCCTGAACTTCAACGATGAACGCTACCTGCCCTTCGAATACACCGGGGCCATCTCCACATGGCGTTTGACCTTCCCGAACCCCGAAGCGCAGCAAGCCATGTTGGACTCACTGACCGACATCATCGTGCACGTGAGCTACACGGCCAGAGCAGCCGGAGGTTCGCAATGAGCGAACAAATAGCATTGCCTGTTATCGCGCCGTCACTACCCAAGGGTGGCGGTGCCATCCAGAGCATTGGCAAAGGATGGGGGGCCATCGGCGCCCACGGCGCAGCCTCTTATGAGATTGCCTTGCCGATTTCACCGGGTCGCGGATTTGCACCCTCCTTGTCACTCAGCTACGGCAGTTCGGTCGGCAACAGTATGTTTGGCATCGGCTGGGGGGTGTCATTGCCCACTGTTGCGCGACGCACCAGCAAGGGTGTACCAGCCTATGCTGAGGATGACGAAATTGTCGGCCCCAGCGGTGTTGTGTGGCTGCCCGAGCGCGATCAAAAGGGCGTCATCACCTCAACCCGCGTCGATCGTTACAACGGGCAGGAACTGGGTACAACCTATACTGTTGTGCGCCACTTCCCGAGAATCGAAAGCAGCTTCGACCGGATTGAACATTGGTCCTCGGAGAGCGACAAACCGGGTTTTTGGTTGGTGCACGGTGCCGATGGCAGCCTTCATCTATACGGAAAAAATCCGGCATCGCGTCGTGCCGATCCCCAGGACACGAGCCGTGTAGGCGAATGGTTGCTAGAGGAGAGTCTGAACCCACACGGCGAGCACATCCTTTACCAGTACAAGGCAGAAGATGACCGCGATGGCGCCAAGGCCCAGCGTTACTTGAGCCATGTGAGCTACGGCAACTTCAAGGCCGATGCAAACCTTTACTTATGGCAAGCAGACCGGCTGAAGCCTGTGCAATGGCATTTCGAGTTGGTATTCGACTACGGCGAACGGAGTACCGAGTACGAACACAAACCTCTATATGAAGGCCAACAGTGGCAAACCCGTAGCGACGCGTTTTCCAGTTTCGCCTACGGTTTTGAATTACGTACCGAACGCCTGTGTCGCCAGATTCTGATGTTTCACCGCTTTCCTGATGAGTTGGGCACCGCCCCCGCTCTGGTCCGACGCCTGCTGCTCGATTACCGCCAGACGCCTCTGGGTTACCACCATCTGAGCGCGGCCCATGACCAGGCGTTTGGCAACTCGACAACCGCCGATAACCGTCCCCCCGTTGAATTCAGCTACATCGAGTTCAAGCTCCTGCCTGATACCCACGCCTGGCAGCGCTTTCAGAACATGCCGGGGCTCAACGACGGCCAAGGTTATCAACTGGTGGACTTGTACGGCGAGGGCCTGCCGGGCGTGCTCTATCGAGGTAACGCAGGCTGGTATTACCGCGAACCCATGCGAGCCAGAGCCAAAAGCAATGAAGTGGCTTACGATCAGTGGCGAGCGTTACCCAACATTCCCGTTGCCGACACTGCAAAACCTGTGCGCCAGTCGCTGAGCGACCTCACGGGCGATGGTCGGCTGGACTGGATCATTGCTCAGCCGGGGCTGAGTGGTTTTTTCTCCCTCGGCCCCGACCGGGAGTGGTCGGATTTCGCCACGTTCAATGCCTTCCCCGTGGAGTTTTTCAATCCGCAAGGGCAGTTGGCCGATCTGATGGGCGAAGGGCTCAGCGATCTGACGCTGATAGGCCCACGCAGTGTTCGCCTGTACGCCAATCAACGGCAGAACGGTTTTGCAACCGCCCGCGAAGTGACTCGTAAAGAGGATGAAGACGCCCTTCCTGTACTCACCTCTTCGTCCTCCGAACTGGTGGCCTTCAGCGATATCCTGGGCAGTGGTCAACAGCACCTGGTACGTATTCGTCACAACGAAGTGAAGTGCTGGCCAAACTTGGGTCGTGGACGCTTCGGTAAAGGCATCGTGCTGGGCTCTCCTGGCCTTGCATACGAAACATTCGACGCCTCGCGAATCCGTCTGGCGGACCTGGACGGCTCTGGCGCCGCCGACCTGATTTATCTGGAAGCGGATCAGGCGCGGATCTTCATGAACCGCAGCGGCAATGGTTTCGCCCCTTCAGTGGCCCTGCCATGGCCGGAAGGTATGCGCTACGACCGTTTCTGCCAGGTGAGCATCGCCGACTTGCAAGGACTCGGCTGTTCCAGCCTGATTCTGAGCGTGCTGCACATGACACCCCGTCATTGGCGCTACGACTTCGTCAGAGCAAAACCGTATTTACTCACCCGCACCAATAACAATATGGGCGCCGCCGGCAGCATCAGCTACCGCAGCTCGGCGCAGGAATGGCTGGATGAAAAAGCGGAGAAAATCAAAGCCGACAAGCCCCGCACCTGTCATGTGCCAATGGCCCTGCATCTGGTATCGAAACAGACCCAACTCGACGAGATTACCGGCAATCGTCTGACTCAGAGCTTCTCTTACCGCCAAGGCTACTACGACGGCATCGAGCGGGAATTTCGCGGCTTCGGCCTGTTGCTGCAAACCGACAGTGAAACCAACCCCGATGATGCCGATTCGCAAGGTTTCACCACGCCATGCCAGACAAAGAGCTGGTTCCACACCGGGCAAGCAGTGGACCTGCCTCGTACCGATTATCACCCTGCTGACAAAGAAGCCGAAGCGCTGGGCAAGGCACTGCTTTGCCAATACCAGCCAGAGCTGAAGAACGACACACGCATCACGTCCCCAGACACGGCAACAACCCTCGAAATGGCCCGCGCCCTGAGCGGTCAATTACTGCGCAGCGAGATCTTCGGAGTCGATAAACGCCTGAAGACCAGAACGCTTTATTCGGTTCAGGAAAACCGCTATCGGGTACGTTTGCTACAAACACCTGAGGGTAATCGACGCTATGCCCGGATGTTGCCACTGCTGCTGGAGTCCATCCGTTATCAGTACGAAGGCATTGCCGATGATCCGCAATGCCGGCACACCCTCAATCTGCAGCACGACCTGTTCGGCACACTGACCCACAGCGTGAACGTCCATTACGCCCGACGTAAAACCGGCAGCGATATCCCGCCGTTCAGCGATGCCGACCAGCAACAATGGTGGCGCGACGCTCATGATCCGGCACAACAGTTCTACTACCTGAACGAAAGCCTTGCCGAATTCATTCATCTGGATAGCGCCCAAGGATGGCGGCTGGGTCTGCCTTATCGCCAGCGTACCAATGCGTTGAAGCGACCCAAGGCGCCCGAGGCCGGAGGGCTGACCACAAAGGATATGACTTACGAAAAGCTCATCGAACTCGTCAAACAAACCGCCTGGACGACCCAACACGTCCTCACCGGACTGTCCGTGCAACGCTACAAAAACACCTCAACCGCAGAAACCCTGCCGGACGGCGTCGCCCACTTCGAAGCCCTGGCCGACCATCTGGAAACCGCCGAGCTGGACGAAACAGCCCTGAAAGCCTTCGACGTGTTGTCGCAAGCGGCTCGCCCCAAGGAAAGACTGCTCGAACGAAGTGGCTATCACCGTATGAACGATTTCCTTCCCGTAGCCACGTCTCCCAGAAAACTCTGGTCTGTCAAAAGCGGTTTCTCGACCTACGCCGCACTGAAGGGTTTTTACAAGACACAGACCCTGCGGTTGAGCAAAAGCCATGGTGTGACCGAGGTCAGCTACGACAACTATCACTGTCTCATCACCGCGCTCAAACTGCCCGATGGTTGTGTCACCAAGGCTACCTACGATTACCGCTCATTCCAGCCCCGGTGCATCACTGACCCGAACGGGAACATTCAAGAAGGGCTCTATGATGGTTTCGGCCAAGTGCTGGCCACCAGCATTTACAGCAACAAGAGCAATACGCTCATAGGTTTCAAACCTATCGCTCAATACAAACGTCCGGAGTTCACCAGCCCGACCGAAGCGATCAACAATGCAAAGGGTGCTCTGCTGGACGCCGCCAATGCCATCTACTACGCGCCATTTAGCTGGATGGGGCGCGTCTCGGACGCAGCTCTGAAGGACCGCGACTGGCTGATGCGCTGCGTGGCCAACGGTGATGTGCTGCCAAGCGGATACATCTGCGCTTCGGTCCGCAGGCGCCTGGCAGGCCTTAAAACATTATTGGCCGATGAAGCGAAACTGAAAACCGAACTCGCAACCTCGGCCCGTGAGCCGATACACATCGCCACCTTGGTCGCTGATCGCTACCCCAATGACAACCAGAGACAAATCCGCATTACCGTCACCTGCTGCGATGGCTTCGGACGAACACTGCAAAGTAAGCAACAAGTCGAATCGGGTACGGCCTACGTCGTCAACGCCAAGGGAGAACTGACCCTCGAGGACGGAACACCGAAGGAGCTGACCGCAGCAAAGCGCTGGCGTATCAGCGAACGGGTGGAATACAACAACAAGGGATTGGCGATCCGGACCTACCGCCCTTACTTCGCCGATCAGCATGACTACATCAACGATGTGTCCTTGCGACAGTTCGGCCATTGCGATCTGCAGTTTTACGATGCGTTGGGGCGCCCTACGCGTACACGTCTGGCAAAACAAAATGGCCTTTCCTATATGCGGCGGCAAACCCGCCACCCCTGGTACACCCTGGACGAGGACGAGAACGATACGCTGGAAGAGGTCATGTCCGAACGACTCCCGACAACCGGAGGTGAGGCATGAGCGCACGCCTTCACTGCAAGACACCGACGATCAACGTAGTCGACAGCCGAGACCTGACGGTCCGGCATGTCGCTTATTGGCGTAGTGACGCAGCCAAGGCTGCGCAGGCGCGCATTACCCGTCAGCAGTACGATACTGCCGGACGCCAGATTGCGCAGTGGGATCCGCGACTGTTTGCCGAAACGCAGAAGGCCAATCTGACGACCCTCTACAGCCTGTCCGGCAAACCACTGCGGGTAGACAGCGTTGACGCCGGGTGGCGACTGAACCTGCCTGGGGACGCCGGACAGACACTTCGCAACTGGGACCAGCGAGGCAATCATTGGCGAACGACCTTCGATAATCAACTACGGCCAATCACGATCCAGGAAGAGTCACCGGGACAGCCGGCACGCATCATCGAACGCTTCAGTTACGGCGACAACTCGAAAGATTCAGCCGCACTCAATCGATGTGGCTTGTTGATTCAACACGACGACGAAGCAGGCACCCTGCTTATCGACGAATACGCCCTTGGTGGTAAACCCTCGCGTCAGACACGCCACTTTTTGTTGAGCGCCTTAGACTGGCCAGCAGAGGAACACAGCCGAAACCTCTCACTAGAAACAGGTGATGGCTACAAAACGCAATGGCACTACGACGCAACGGGCGAGGTCATCCGGCAGGTGGATGCCGGTCAACACCAACAGCGCTTTTCCTTTGATGTTGCAGGCCGACTCAAAACCGTGAGCCTGAAACTCAAAGATACCGAAATCGAAAATACCCTGGTGAAGGATCTCGTTTACAACGCCTTCGGCCAGGTTGAATCGCAGACCGCAGGCAACAACGTCATCAGCCGCGCGGTGTTCGATCCTGCCAGCGGTCGATTGACCTCGATGACTGCCTCCGTATCGAACCGCACCTTGCAGTCGCTGCACTACAGCTATGACGCGGTGGGTAATGTGACGAAAATCGAGGACAAAGCTCAGCCCGTGCAGTTTGGCAGCAACCAGAGAGTCGAAGCCATCAGCAAACTCACCTATGACAGCCTCTACCAATTGACCAGTGCAACCGGACGAGACGCGGCAGGAACAACCACTGCCCCCTATTTTCCTGCGCTCGGCATTACACCCATCGATACCCGGCAACTGTTCAATTTCACCCAACACTACACATACGACGCTGGCGGTAACCTGACCGAACTGCGCCATGTGCGGGATCGCAACAATTACACCCGAACTTTTAACGTGGCAAATCTCAGTAATCGTCTGGCGTCTTGGCGCCAGGGCTCTGAATTGCCCGGCACTGCTACAACCTTCGATGACAACGGCAATCTGCAAGACTTGCAATCGGGCCAGTTGCTGCAATGGAATGCACGCAATCAACTTACCGGCGTGGTGCTGGTCAAGCGTGAGGATGGCCCTGACGACCATGAACGTTATGACTATGACGGCAGTGGTCAGCGTCTTCGCAAAACGACCACCACCCAGGGTGCATCGATCACTCACACCCGAGAGGTCCGTTATTTACCGGGCATCGAAATCCGTACCCGAGGGAAAGAGCGGCTGGAAGTCATAACAGTGCAAGCCGGACGTGGCAGCGTTCGTTGCCTGCACTGGACCGAAGGCCAGCCCTCAGGTATTCCTGCAGATCAACTGCGCTATAGCCTTGACGACCATTTGGGTTCCAGCTCACTGGAACTTGATGGCAATGCTGACTTGATCAGTCAGGAGAGCTACTTCCCATTTGGCGGAACGGCATGGACAGCGTCTCGCTCGAAGGTGGAAGCCGATTACCGCACCATTCGATATTCCGGAAAAGAACGCGATGCCAGTGGCCTCTACTACTACGGACACCGGTATTACGCACCGTGGTTGCAGCGGTGGATCAACCCTGATCCGGCGGGGACGGTCGACGGGTTGAACCTGTATTGCATGGTTGGGAACAACCCCGTCAGATTTACTGATGCGCAAGGTCTGAACAGATCAGACCGTCTGGACTATCTCGATCTGGCAGAACTGAAACTCGACAAGGTAGTGGGATATAGAGAAGGGATGTCTCGTGAAAACTTCGTTGATGTAGCCCGCTGGCAAATCCCTATCGTCAAGAGGCAATACAATAACTTCACCATGGAAACGACCAGAATAATCAGCGAGGCCGGGGCCAACAAAAAGAAAACATTCAATCAGTTGAGTGCATTGGAGAAATCGAAAGAATGGAAGTATCCCGAACCTGTGAGATTTTCAAATCCCGTCTATACATCAGCCTCGCTGGATAAACATACCGCGCTCTCTGGTATCACGAATGAACACCATGACCATCCATTCACCGGATTTCACAACCTTCCTGGAAGCTTAAGCCCCAAGAGCCTGTTTCCCGGCGTCACCCTGAATGAATCAATAGGGAATAAGGAAGACACTTACCGAGTATCAAGTATTCCGGCGTTTATGAATGGCATTCAAAAAGCTTATTTTGCCGCCGATATGCGGCTCCACGTGTTCCTGACCAAACGGATCATTCGTCACGTGACGCGTCACCAGGAAATCCCCGTAAGTGCAGGAATAGCGGGTCTACATGCCGAAGTTGTCGCGGCCAATGTCTGGCTACAGGGAGGTCCGCGTACCAGTCATCACCATCAACGACTGTCACAAGCCTTTATTTACACGGCACGTATGCAAAAACGTGGTCGAGGCTCGGACTTCCCTGCCTGCTTCAATTGCAGTGGAATTCTGCCTCCTTTCATCAACATCGTCACGGGACGAAAAACTAAGTCCTACTGACCCCCCGCATTTGTACAAAACGATATCAATGCCAGCTTCTCTCAAACACTAATCGCATTGGTAAACACCAACCGATTCCCAAACGGATCACTGATGGTCATGTCCTGGCTCCCCCAGGGCATGGCCTGAATCTGTGGACGAGCAAAAGCATACTCCTTGGCCAACAATTGCTGCTGGAACGCCTCCAGTTCATCGGTCTCAATGCGCAACGCCGAGCCCGGTGTGCTGTCACCGTGATGTTCGGACAGGTGCAGCACACATTCGCCAAGGGAGATTTGCAGGTACAGCGGGAAATTTTTTTCGAAGCGATGCTGCCAGTCGATCTTGAACCCCAGGAAGTCGACGTAGAACTCCAATGCCTTGGTTTCATCGAAAATCCGCAGGATCGGGGTAGTTTTGCCCAAGCTCATGGAGTTGCTCCCAGATTGAGAAGGCCCAGAGTGTAGCTGGGCTGGATGTCAGCGCTTCGGCTTGGGAGCGGCTTTCTTTAATCGCAATGTGCCACCATGAGACATGGATCAATGAAAGTAATTTTCGTGGAGAGATATGGGATGTCGTGCAGAGGTATGGCAGGTCGTGAGTGATGGAAATTGGCCAGGGGACTTTCATCCCCCGACGCTGACCGTCCCACGCTCGGCGTAGGAACGATCACTGATCGATTTCAGTCGTGATGCTCGCTGGCGCGTTTGAGCAGTTTCTTGCAGCGTTCGGACAAATGCAGCACGCGTAGCTGCTTGCCAGCCTTGGTGTAGCGCTCGCGCAATGTCCTCAGCGCAGCGATGGCAGAGTAGTCGACGAAGCTCAGGTGGCGACAATCAAGGGTCACCTGCGCCGGGTCGTTGGCGGGATCGAACTGGTTGAGGAATGGCGTGGTAGAGGCGAAAAACAATGTGCCGTGCAGGCGGTAGAGTTTGCTGCCGTCGCTTTCCTGATAGCTGTCGGCATACAACTCGCGAGCCTGTTGCCAGGCGAAGTTGAGCGCCGCAATGATGATCCCGCACAACACGGCGATGGCCAGATCGGTGAACACCGTAATCACCGTGACCGCGATGATCACCAGGACATCGTTCAGCGGCACCTTGTTGATCACACGCAATGAGGCCCAGGCGAAGGTTTGCTGCGACACCACGAACATCACCCCGACCAGTGCGGCCAGCGGAATGCGCTCGATCAGCGGCGAAAGGAACAGCACAAACAGCAGAATCATAATCCCGGCCACTGCACCGGACAGCCGACCGCGACCACCCGAGCTGAGGTTGATCATGGTTTGCCCGATCATGGCGCAGCCGCCCATGCCACCGAACACGCCAGAAACCATGTTGGCAGCACCCAATGCCACGCACTCACGATCCGGGTAGCCACGGCTCTCGGTGATCTCGTCGGTCAGGTTCAGGGTCAGCAGGGTTTCCAGCAGACCGACCAACGCCATCAATATCGCGTAAGGGGCGATGATGCGCAGGGTTTCCAGGCTCCAGGGGATGTCTGGCAGTGCGAAGCCCGGCAAACTGCCGGCAATGTGCGCCATGTCGCCCAAGGTGCGGGTCGGCAGGCCGAGCAGATAAACCGCCAGCCCAACGCCCAGAATCGCCACCAGTGCTGGCGGCACGGCACGCGTCAGGCGCGGCATCAAATAAACGATGGCCATCGTCAGCGCCACCAGCCCGACCATCATGTACAGCGGCGCACCACTCAACCAGCCGTCACCGCTCTTGAAGTGCTCCAACTGGGCCAGGGCAATGACAATCGCCAGGCCGTTGACGAAGCCGAGCATTACCGGGTGCGGCACCATGCGCACCAGTTTGCCCAGCCTCAACAAACCGAACGCCAGCATGATCAACCCGCCCAGCAGCACAGTCGCCAGCAAGTACTGCACGCCGTGCTGCACCACCAGCGCGACGATCACCACAGCCATCGATCCGGCGGCACCGGACACCATCCCCGGCCGCCCGCCAAACAGCGCAGTCAGGGTGCAGATGATGAAAGCGCCGTAAAGCCCCATCAATGGATTGAGGTGGGCCACCAGCGCGAAGGCGATGCATTCGGGCATCAGTGCGAAAGAGGTCGTGAGTCCGGCCAGGACATCGGCGCGCAGACGTTTGGGTTTCATGGCTTACCTAAAAAGACAGGCGGGAGAAGAGAGGGCGGATGTTACGGAATTGAGGGCGGGCCGACCAGTGAATGGGGCGCCGGAAACGCTTTCGCGAGCAAGCCCGCTCCCACATGGGCCCTGTGTCGTTCCCATCATCGTGAATCGACGCAAGTCCACTGTGGGAGCGGGCTCGCTCGCGAAGAACGATGACGCAATCTCCGAATCAGCCCTTGAAATCCGCAATCGCGTAAGCCGCCAATTTGCCCTGGATGAAGTCCAGGAAGCACTGAATCCGCAGGGCGAGTTGCGAGTTGCGGTAGTACACCGCGTTGATCGGTTGGCGATATCCGCTGTTGAATTCCGCCAGCAGCACCTGCAAGCGACCGGCGCGGATGTCGTCGATGGTCATGAAGTGCGACAGGCAGGCGATGCCCTGCCCTGCCAGCGCCAGGTGCCGGATCGTCTCGCCGCTGGACGCATTGATCGACGCCTGGATCGGCCAGCGATCACCGTGGACATAGCGCAATGGCCATTGGTTGAGGCCTTCATTGTGGGTAAAGCCCAGCAGCTTGTGCTCGGTCAAATCCTCGACAGCGCTCGGTATGCCGTGTTGTTCCAGATAAGCCGGGCTGGCGACGATGTGCAGCGGGCTGCAACCCAGGGAGCGGGCGTGCAAGGTCGAGTCGGCCAGCGTGCCGATGCGGATGGCGATGTCGGTGCTTTGTTCGAGCAGGTCGATGATCAGGTCATTGCTGTTGAGTTCGAGCTGGATGTCCGGGTAGAGACGGCGGAACTCATCGATGTACGGCACGATGGCGTGCAGCATGAATGGCGAGGCAGCATTGATTCGCAGACGTCCGGAGGGGGTTTGCTGGCGTGAGGACAGGCGCTCTTCGAGCTCGTCCATTTGATCGAGAATCAGCTTGGCGTGCTCGAAGAAGTACTTGCCCTCCTCGGTCAGGTCCATGCGTCGCGTGGTGCGGTTGATCAGCGTGGTATCGAGCTTGGCCTCCAGTCGCGACAGCGTGCGGCTGACCGCCGACGGCGTTTGCCCGACCTGTTCGGCCGCAGCTGAAATCGACCCGCACTCAATCACGCAGACGAAAATCTGCAACTCATCGGATCTGGCTTTCACGTGTGTCCTCATTCGCTAATCGGCGTGGCCTGCGATCTTTCCTGCCTTTGCGACGGATACTAGCCGGAAAACTCAGGCCGGTAAGCCAAACACCTCGCTCAAGTGCTGCTCATAGCGCGCCACATCGGCTTCGATGTTCGGGCGCTTCATTACATCGACGCACAGAAAGGTAGGCAAACCGGTCATGCCAAGGAAGGTATTGGCCTTGTGGAACGGGAAGTACACCGCATCCACGCCTTTGGCTTCGAAGAAGTCGGTCGGGTCGTCGAAGGCTTGTTGCGGCGCGTTCCAGGTCAGCGACAGCATATATTTTTTACCGTGCAACAAACCGCCGCTGCCGTACTTCTGCGACGCGTCGGAACGCGTGCGGCCATCGCTGGCGTAAAGGCTGCCGTGGCCTTCGGTGAAGACTTCATCGACGTACTTCTTGACGGTCCAGGGGGCGCCCATCCACCAACCGGGCATCTGATAAATGATCACGTCGGCCCAGAGGAATTTGGCGACTTCCTCCGCGACGTCGTACCCCTCGTCGATAAACGTGGCTTTTACATCCACACCGCCGCGATCCAGCACGCTCAGCGCCGCTTCATGCAACGTCGTGTTGTAGCGGCCATCGGAGTGGGCAAATTTTTTGCCGCCATTGAGCAACAGGACTTTTTTCATGGGAGAAATCTCGCAAGGTTGAAATTCGATGGCGGCAGAGTAGCGATCGACCTCGCGTGGAATAAGCCCTCATTCAGCAAAATTCATTTGACCAATACGCACGAATCGGCAGGCGATTATTGCCATAAACTTGTGCCGATTCTGACTTTCAAGGAAAACCTGATGAGCGAACTGCATGGCTTCATCCTGCACGCCAAGACCCGCCCGGAAAAATCCGCGGCCTTCGAAGCGTTGTTCCGTGCTTATGTCGAACCAAGTCGCGCCGAACCCGGTTGCATCGAGTACCACATGCTGCGCGACAAACAGGACCCGACGCTGTTTATCTTCTACGAGATCTGGCAATCCCAGGCTCATCTGGATACGCACTCGAACCTGCCGCACATGAAGCAGTTCCTCGACCAGCGCATGGAGTTTCTGGAACGGGATTTCGATATCCGGCCGATCGAGATGCTCAGCGCGTCGTCCGCTAGCCGCTGATCAGCAAGTGGCCACCGAGCATACCAAGGCCGATGAAGAATACGCGCTTGAACAACACGGCGCTGATCCGCTGGCGCAGCCATTGCCCCAGCAACATGCCGAGCACTGCCGGAATCAGCGCCAGCAGCGATGCACTCAACTCGCCTCCGCCGAGGGCGCCGCGCCATAACAGCCCGGCGGCCAACGCGAGGGTCGAGACGGTGAATGACAGGCCCAGCGCCTGCACCAGTTCATCCTTGCTCAAGCCCAGCGCTTGCAGATAAGGCACCGCCGGAATCACGAAGACGCCGGTGGCCGAAGTGATGACGCCCGTCAGCACACCGCAGAGCGGACCGAGCCAACGCGCGGTGCGACCGCCGACGCGCAAGGTCGGCAGGAACAACCCGCTCAAGGCGTATATCAACAATGCCGCCCCCAGCCCCCGCACAACCCAGTGTCCACCGGCCATGCCGATCCACAGAGTACCGGCACCCGTGCCGATGAAAATCGCCAGCAGCATCGGCCACAACCGGTTCAACAGCCCGCGCAAATGACCGCCGAATGCCAGTTGCCAGACGTTGGTCAGCGTCGCGGGAATAATCAGCAACGCCGCAGCCTGCGACGGTGCCATAGCCAGACCGAGCAAGCCCATGGCGATGGTCGGCAGGCCGAGGCCGATCACGCCTTTGATCATCCCGGCCAGCAGGAAGGTGGTGATAACCAATAAAGACAGGGCCAGACCCAGATTCTGGTAGAACGCGGCGAGTGTATTCATGGGGCTATGCTGAGCCCTGAAGGTTGCCTTGAAAATCTGCCATATACTGAGGCTGCCTCTTGATTTGGTAGAGGCTAAAGTTTTCGTTGCGGCTGATGACGTCTTCGCGGGCAAGCCCGCTCCCACAGGGATCGAATGCGGACACAAGAAGTCGGAACACCCGAGATCCATTGTGGGAGCGGGCTTGCTCGCGAAAGCGTCCGCCCAGACAACCAACCTCCCGAGGCTGTAACGATGCACTTCGACCTGACCGACCTGCGCCTCTACCTGAACATCCTCGACACCGGCAACATCACCGCCGGCGCCGCCCGCAGCCATCTGTCACTGGCGGCGGCGAGTGCGCGAATCCGCGCCATGGAAGCTTCACTGGGCATCGAGTTTCTAGAGCGAGGTCGCCGCGGTGTCAGCCCGACGCCTGCCGGCCGGGCCCTGGCGCAGCACGCCCGAGTTCTTTTGCAACAGGCCGAGCGCATGCAGCAGGACCTGGCCGAATACGCCAAAGGGGTCAAAGGCCAGGTGCGGTTGTTGTGCAATACCACAGCGATCACCGAGTACCTGCCGGAGTTGCTGGCAGACTTTCTGCGCGACCATCCGAACCTCGACATCGACCTCCAAGAGTTGCCCAGCGCGCGCATCACCCACGCCTTGCGCCAAGGTGCGGCGGACCTGGGCATCGTGTCCGACGCCGTGGATGCCGACGGCCTTCAGACCCGCTATTTCCGTGACGACCCACTGGTGCTGATCCTGCCACGGGATCATCCCTTGGCCGACAGCGAACCATTAAGTTTCAGCGCCACCTTGCGCCATGATTACGTCGGCCTGAACGCCAACAGCGCCTTGGCCGTGTACCTGGAAGAACAAGCCCTGCACAGCGGCTTACGGATGCAGGTCCGCATTCGTGCCGATGGCTTCGATGGCGTGATGCGCATGGTCGCCCGAGGTGCCGGGCTGGCGATCGTGCCCTTGGCGGCGGTCGAACGCTGGCCGACTGAAACACCGTTCAAAAGCATCGAACTGAAAGAGCCGTGGGCGCGACGCAAACTGTTGCTGTGCGCCCGGGACTTCGCCGTGCTACCCGGTTATGCCCAGGCCTTGCTGAACGCCTTGACCTCCCCTGAGGGGCAGGCTTTACCCTTGAAGTTTCATCTTCAGGGACAGTTACGATGAGCCAGCAAACCGCCCGTTAGAGGGGCCTTGAAGACGCGCTCATGCACGCCCCTTTTCAGAAAAAATAAGCATAAGGAATAGCTTGCATGGTACGACTACATACGTACTATAGCTTCGAAGCCGAACGTGTCGTTCAGTACCCGCCACCCTGCGGCGACGGCGGGCAAGGAAGAACGGATCAGCTCCAATAACCTACAAGGAATGAGGGGACGCTATGGTTGATTCAACTGAGTTTCGTAATGCGATGGCGATGCTGGGAAGTGCGGTCACCATTGTGACAACGGATGGCCCCGCGGGCCGTTTTGGCTTTACCGCTTCGGCGGTGTGCAGCGTGACGGACTCACCGCCCACACTGCTGGTCTGCGTGAACCGCTCCTCGTCCAATCATGAGCATTTCAAAACCAATGGGGTGCTCTGTGTGAATGTGCTGACGGGAAATCATCAATCAACATCCGGGGCGTTCGCCAATCGTCATCTGTCCATGCAGGAACGCTTTTCCAGTGTGAACTGCGAAACCCTGGTGACCGGTTCGCCAGCCATCGATGAAGCGCTGGTCAATCTCGACTGCCGCATCAGCAAGATTGACGAAGTGGGTACTCACAGCATTTTTTACTGTGAAATTCTCAAGCTCAAACACAGCGAGGCCAAGGAAGGCCTGGTCTACTTCAATCGCAATTACTACCGCCTCAACGACGAACTGCGATTGGCGCCCGATCAGTAACCGCTGCCTGCCCGGCATTGATGACAGCCGTCGTGTGCCTGGACGTCGGCCTGTCCAATACCGGGTCATCACAGGGATGAGAACATGTTATTCAATGAAGAAAACTTCGCGGATATAGACCTTAACTTGATCATTACTTTTCTGGTGTTGTTCCGGGAGCGAAGTGTTACCCGCACGGCTGAACGCCTGCATGTCAAACAACCCGCCATCAGCGGATCGTTATCGCGCTTGCGCAAAAAGTTCGATGACCCGTTGTTCCTGCGCACCTCCAATACCATGCGCCCCACCTCGAAAGCAGAAAAACTGGCGCTGGCCCTCACCCCGGCGATCAGTCAAATAGAAGCGGTGATTTGCCGCTGACAAAGAACGCCAAAACCCCTTGGTCGGATGAACGATCAGGGGTTGTTCCGGACTCAACGGTCGAACGCTGAGAGGATATGAAAAAATAAGGGATCGGAAGATGCGTGACTTCAGCTCGATTGCCGAGCCTGATCCTGACTAAACCCGCGCCCAAAAGGCCGGTAGAAAGCACTCACTGACCAGCAAGGCAGAGCCGTTGCGCGTGAAGCGCGAGCGCCTGGCCAGCAATCGTTTGGCCTGAGGGGCGAAACGATAGGACAGCGCTGCCAGCGGCGCGCCGGGGGACAGCAAAGTGCACTGGAAGGGTTCACGCAGGGTTTGGTCCGACGTATAGAGGATCTCGGCCAATGGCCGGCCACCGTATTCGTTCAGCTCCGACCAATCGGCGCTCAGGGCCGGTACGCTGGTCAGGCTGCGCGCCGTGACACAGGGTTCACCATCGAGCTTCATGACCACTTCACGCACCCAACCGGTCGACGCCGCCGGCACGTCCAAAGCCTCTGCCTCGTCAGGGTTGAGCGGCCCGTGGGACTGCTCGATCACTTCGATGGAGTAATTGCCCATCGCCTTCAAACGAGGGGTCAACGCGCCCGGTAAAAACAGCCAGTGATGTTCGGGATCAGTTAATTCCGACAACGGTCGCGACGACCAATAATGACTTGTCCCCATACTCTCACCTCCCTGGTGATCGTGAACTCAATGGTTGCAGTGAAGGGCTCTGCCCTTCACTTGCCGTGTACTCCTGAAACTCAAGCCTCGGCGTCTTCGTTCACTTCATGCTTGCTGATCACTTCGACGGTTTGCTCATCGAACTTGACCGCTGTGAGCAGTGAATCGAGCAGCCCTGGAAAACGCTGGTCCATGTCTTCGCGGCGCAGAGACAACAGGTTTTCCCGACCATATGGCCGTTGCCAAATCAGACCGCTGTCACGCAGGACCCGCCAGTGATGCGTCATTGTCGATTTCGACGCCCCTTTGAGAATCCGCCCGCACGGGTGCTCCTGGCCATCGGCCAACACCTTCAATACGGTCAGGCGCAACGGGCTACCCAGTGCGGACAGAACATTCTCTAATAAGATCTGGTCCTGATTAGGGTGATTTGCAACGTTCATAGGTAGGTACCTTTGATGATATAGGCGGGAGGTGTCTTACTAGGATTCGTCTATACGAGAACAGTAAAACTATACACAAAAAGTACACCCCCGCGATAACCACCCCGGGCACTACAGCACCTTGAACCCTGCAATCCCCCCGTTGGTTTTTACTGCACTTCACGCTCCTGGAAGCCGCCGCCCAAGGCCG
Organism: Pseudomonas sp. GW822-FHT02E03; assembly: GCF_058802325.1. Taxonomy (NCBI): domain Bacteria; kingdom Pseudomonadati; phylum Pseudomonadota; class Gammaproteobacteria; order Pseudomonadales; family Pseudomonadaceae; genus Pseudomonas; species Pseudomonas sp. GW822-FHT02E03. The sequence goes on from NZ_JBXAOA010000004.1 coordinate 218,411, forward strand.
CCATCAACGAAATCGAACTGTCGATGTGTTTGCTGTTGAGGAAGGCCAGGCGCATCTCGTCCTGAATCAATTGTTGCTCAATGTTTAACGCATCCAGGAACGTATCTTCACCGGCCTTGTACCGGGACTGAGAAAGATCGTAGGACGACTGGGCAATGGCACAGGCCTCTTGCTGCACTGCAATCTGCTGTTCGAAAGAGCGCAGTTGCGTGACCGAAATCGCCACTTCATGCAGGGCCGAGGTCAGTACCTGGTTGTAGTGAGCAATCGAAATATCCAGTTCGGCATTGCCGGCCTTGAGGTCGGAGCGCAAGCGCCCGGCATCGAAAATCGGCAGGGAAACGGCCGGGGCGATGTTCCAGAACTTGCTGACGCTGGCCAGCAATGCATCCCCGGACAAAGCGTGAGTCCCCGCCGAGGCCACCAGGTTGATGTTGGGATAAAACGTAGTCTTGAGCGCATCGATATTTTTGTTCTCGGCTTCGACCCGCCAGCGCGCCGCCACGATATCTGGCCGACGCCCGACCAGTTGCGCCGGCAACTGAGCGGGCAGCGCCACCACACTGGCTTGCAGGCTTGAAGGACGGTCGATGCTTTGCGCGCGATCCACGCCCTTGCCGACCAAGGCCGACAGTTGCAACCGGGCGATTTCGATGTCATCCAGCGCGCCGATCAAGGTCGACTCCGAGCGCGCCTTGAGGCTTTGCACCTGCTTCAACTGCGACAGGTTATCCAGCCCCGAGTCATAGCGTGAGCCCGAGAGTTCCACCAGTTTGCTCAACCGCGCGAGATCCCGCCGATTGAGCTCCGACACCTGCCAGGCGTAGGCCAGTTGGTTGTAGGCCTTGACCACGTTGACCGTCAGAATCAGCCTCGACGATTGCAAGTCGACTTCGGCCGCCATGGCACTGTTGAGTGCCGATTCCCAGGCTGCCCGCTGTCCACCCCACAGGTCAAAGGTGTAGTTGAAATTGACCGCAAGCGATCGGGCGGTGACGTAGTTCCGGCCCTCTCCGCTGTAGTCCTCATACCGGGACAGTCGGGCACGGGTGACGCCCGCCGAAGCATTGACTTCGGGGTAGCGCTCGGCCTCGCGCAAATCCAGAAATGCATTGGCCTTGGCGACCCGTGCCGACACTTCCTGCAGGTCCGGGTTGCTGGCATAGGCCTCTTCGATCAATGCGCCCAGTCGCGGGTCACCCAAAGACGTCCACCAGTCGGCACGAGGCCAGTTGGCGGGCGGCAGTGTGTCTTGCAGCGTTTTGGAGTGCAGATCGTCAACCGACAACAAGCTGCCCTGATGATCGATCCCGGCATAGTTCACACAGCCTGCCGCCAATGCGATGGAAACAGCCAGCGGCGCCAGCATCAAGCGCGTAATCCGATACATACAACATCCTCACATGATGGGTTGCAGCGCACTGACCACAGTGGCTTCAGGCGCGTGGGCTGGCTGTTTGATCGAGCTCAACAAGGTGTAAACCGAGGGCAGGATAAACAGCGTGAACAGCGTACCGATCAGCATGCCCACCACAATCACCAGGCCCAGCCCGAAGCGGCTGTTGGCGCCGGCACCGCTGGCGAACAACAGGGGAGCAAGCCCCACCACCATCGCAGCAGTGGTCATGAGAATCGGCCGCAGGCGAACCTGCGCGGCATGTTGAATCGCCTGCACCCGGTCCATGCCTTGCTTGCGCTGCAATTCATTGGCGAACGCGACCATCAGAATGCCGTGCTTACTGATCAATCCGATCAAGGTGATGAGGCCGATTTGCGTGTAGATGTTCAGCGAGGTCATCCCCAGCGCCAGCGGTACCAGCGCCCCACAAATCGACAGCGGTACGCTGATCAGAATGATGAACGGATCGCGGAAGCTCTCGTATTGCACGCTCAGCACCAGGTAAATGATCACCAGCGCCAGACCGAAGGTGAACGCCAGGCTGTTGCCTTCCTGCACGTACTGCCGGGCGTCGGACTGCCAGTCGAAACTGAAGCCGGCCGGGAACCCTTCCGATTGCTTTTGCAGGAACCCCACGGCATCGCCCAGGGTCACGCCCGGTGCCGGAATGGCCTGGAACGTGGCGGAGTTCTGCTGGTTGAACTGGGTCAAGCGATTGGGCTCGACTTTCATGCTGAGCGTGGCCAGTGTCGATAACGGCACCGGATTGCCCTTCTGGTCTTTTACGTAATACAGCTTGAGGGTTTCAGGGGTGAGCCGGTCCGAGGAAATCGACTGCGGAATCACGTCGTAGGAGCGACCGTGAAAGGAGAACCGATTGACGTATTTCTCACCGATCAAACTGTTGAGGGTCTCACCGATATCCTGCATGCGAATGCCCAGGGCGTTGGCCTTGGCGCGATCGATCTGGATTTCCACCACCGGGTTATTGAAGTCCAGGTCGCTGTCGACCACGGCAAACAAACCGCTGGCTTGGGCTGCCTGCTTGAGCTGATCCATCACGTTGAACAACGCCAGGTAATCCTGATCACTGCGGATCACCATTTGCACCGGTAACCCACCGGTGGAACCCGGCAAGGGCGGCATCTGGAACACGAAGATGCTGGTGCCTTCGATCTCGTTGACCCGCGCCTGCAAATCGGGCTGGATCGTGTTGGCGTCGCGACCACGCTTGTCCCAGTCCACCAGGTTGATCCCGCCGACGCTGTTGGATAGCCCATCGGAACCGTTGGCCACCCAGTTGCTGTAGCCCTCGGGAATCTGGTTGAACGTCTCGTAGAGCTTGTGAGCGTACGCTTCAAGATAATTGAGGTTGGCATGCTGCGGTGCCTTGATGGCCGTCAGCAGAATGTTCTGATCTTCCAGCGGCGCCAGTTCGGTTTGTGCCGAGCGGTACAGAAACGGCAGGCTGAAAAAGATCACCAAAGCCACGCTGAGGCTGATCCAGCGCCGTGCAAGCGAGCCGCCCAGCAACGCGCCATAGCGACTGGCCAGGTACTGGAAGAAACGGTCGGCCTTGACGGCCATGAAGCCTTCGCTGCTTTTGGCGTCCAGCAGACGGGTGCTCATGATCGGCGACAACGTCAACGCAACGATGCCGGAGATAACCACGGCCCCTGCCAGGGTCAGCGCGAACTCCTTGAACAGTGTGCCGGTCAGCCCTCCCATCAAACCGATAGGCGCGTACACCGCCGCCAGGGTGAACGTCATCGCGACCACCGGCCCGGCCACTTCCCGAGCACCGATCAACGCCGCATCGAATGGGGATTTGCCTTCCTCGATGTGGCGGTGCACGTTCTCCACCACTACGATCGCATCGTCCACCACCAGGCCGATGGCCAGAACCATCGCCAGCAACGTCAGCAGGTTCAGACTGAAGCCGAACATCTGCATCAACATCGCGGCGCCGAGCATCGACAGCGGAATGGTCACCAACGGAATCAGCACGGTGCGGAACGTACCCAGGCACAGGTAAATCACCAGGACCACGATCACCAAAGCTTCCAACAGCGTGTAAGACACTTCATCAATCGAGGATTGAATGAAGTGCGCCACTTCGAACGGAATTTGTACCGTCACACCCGGCGGCAGAGTTTCCTGGATCTGCGGCAACAGTTCCCGTACGCGCTTGACGATCACCAGCGGGTTGCCGGTCGGTGCGGCGTCCAGGCCGAGGAACAGCGCCGGCACATCACTCATCGAACCACTGGTATCGGTTGAAGCGGCATTGAGCTCGACAGTCCCGACATCCCGCACGCGGATGATGCGGCCATTGTCGTTGCGCAGCACCATGTCGCGGAAATCTTCAACACTGTTCAGGTCGGTGTTGACCCGCAAGTTGCTGACCACATACAAGCCCTTGACCTGCCCCGGGGCGGCCTGGAAGTTGTTGCCTTCGATCGCCTTCGACACGTCCTGGCCGGTCATTCCATAGCCCGCCAGGCGTTGCGGATCCAGCCACAGGCGCATGGAGAGTTTCTGCTCGCCCATGATGTTGATTTTGGCCACGCCTTCGATGCCGGCGAACATCGGTTCGACGACACGGGAAATGTAATCGGACATCTCCGGAATGGTCAGGTTGGAACTGGCGAACGCCACGTACGCCACACTGGTAAAACCACCCGAGGTGCGTTCCACCACCGGGTCATAGGCATCCTTGGGCAAGCGGTATTTGATCTGATTGACCTTGGCCATGACCTCGGTCAGCGCGGAGATGGAATCACTGTTGAGTGCCATCCGGATCGTCACTTGGCTACGGCCCTGGGTCGACGCCGAAGACAGGTAATCGATGCCCTCCACCGAGGCCACCGCCTGGCTGATCGGTTGTGTCACAAAGCCCTGCATCAACTCCGACGAGGCGCCCGGGTATTGAGTGGTGACCGTGATGGTCGAAGTTTCCAGCATCGGATACTGGCGGATCGGCAGGTTCAGCAACGCACGCACGCCGAACAGCAGGATCAGCGTACTGACCACCACTGCGAGCACGGGGCGGCGGAGAAAGATGTCGGTGAATTTCATTTTTCCAACCCAGTGGTGAGGTTAAGGCCAACCGTGTCCGGCACACCTTCCACAGCCACTCCGTCATGGAGTTTCAACTGACCGGAAGTCACCACCTGCACGCCTTCGTTCAAACCTTTGTCGACAACCGCCCAGCCATCGCGGCGCTCACCGACTTTGATGCTCTCGCGCTTGACCTTCTGCACCCCCAAGTCATCCGTGTACACGGAGAAGACGCTTTCGCCGTAGGCGTTGTAGGTGATGGCCGTCTCCGGAATCACCAGCTCGGAAGTCTGCGGCAACGTGACCGAGACCCGGGCATACATGCCTGGGCGCAGCAGTTTTTTCGTGTCAGTGATCACCGCCTGGACGTTGATGGTGTGGGACTGATTGATCTGTGGATCGACCGCCACAATCTTTCCCTGAAACTTCACATCCGCCCAGGCATCGACTTTCGCCTGCACGGTTTGGCCGAGCTGTACGCGGGAGCCATCGCGCTCGGCCAGGGTAAAGTTGACCCGCAGCACACCGGGGTCGGTCAGGGTCGCGACAGCGCCGCCGGCCTCCAGGTATTGACCCAGATGCGCCTGACGAATCCCCAGGGTGCCAGCGAACGGCGCACGAATATGACGCTGGGCGATTTGCGCCTGCATGCGCTCCATGTCGCCTTTGGCCGCGTCATATTGAGCGCGGGCACTGTCAAAGGCCCGACGGCTCTCGGCACCGGTTTTCGCCAGTTCCTGCACCCGGGCGAATTGCGCCTTGGCCGATTCGAACTCGCCCTTCAGGCGAACCAGTTCACCTTGCTCCGGTGCGTCGTTGAGCGTGAGCAGAACCTGCCCCGCCGCCACTTGATCACCGGACTCAAAGTCGATGTCCACGACCTTGCCACTGACTTCAGCCGACACCAGCACCTGGCGCTGAGCCTCAAGCTTGCCGATGGCTTCCAGGTAATAGGTGTAGGGCTGCTTCTTGACCTGCGCCAAACCGACCTTGGTACTGGGTATCCGTTGTTCGGCCGAGACCGGGGCGGGCCACCAGAAACGCCAACCGAAAGCACTGCCAATAATAATAACCAGCAGAACAAACACCAGTGATTTAACTTTATTTCGAGCAAGCATGTGGCACTCCCTTGACTCTCTACTGCGAGCGCAAAAGTTCAAGAATTAATAAAAGAGGCGGCACAAACCCGACGCGTCATTAATCCCTGTGATTAATCACTCATGACACGCCGGATTTATTTATAACCGTTTACGCTGCCGCGAGCGCATTGGTCTTATCCAGGTAAAACTTGCCGATACCGTGCAAGTTCAAAGGCGACAAAGTAAAGTGCTTTGAACCGGTATGAATGTCGCGGAAACAGCGTTCCAGGAAGTGGGACTTGTAAACCGCTTTGGAACCGGCGAGCGCGTAAATCTGATTCACAGCGTTTACCGAGTTTTCAGTGAGCACCGAGGCCGCCAGCCCGACCCGGGCACTGACCGGATCACCGATGGTCTCACCACGGTTGATGACCTGGCAGATCGCATCTTCGAGCAGCAACTGAGCCGTGTGCACCGACGAAATGGCCCGACCGGTTTTCTCGAAGATCACCCCTTCCAGGCCAGGATCGGTGTTCACCGCACGATCGTTACGGAAATGATCGACCGCTGCACGAGCAACGCCCAGCACGGTGGACATCGCCGCCAGGGTACCGAATTCGTAATAACCGGTGGCGTACGCCCGCGAACTACGGATTTGCGGGGACTTCTTCAACGTCTCGACATCCAGGGAGAACGCCTTGTTGACCAGCACTTGCTCACACTCGAAATGGTGGCTACCCGTGCCGCGCATGCCCAGCGTGTCCCAGGTGTGGTTGATCTTGCATTGAGACGCCGGAACAAAAAACATCCGCACTTCAGGGGCCGAACCGTCGGCCGGGCCTTTCACCGTGGCGGTGCATACCAGCCAGTCGGCATAGGCCGAACCGCTGGCGAAAGCCCATTTGCCGCTCAGCAGGTAATCGTCGCCGACCGGCACTGCCTCACCGCCAGAGTGAATCGCACCAATCACAAAACCCGTGCAAGTGCTGTAGATCGCTTCGGAGGTCTGCTCCGGCAAGTAGTCGGAGAGTCGACCCATTGCCACTTGCACCGCCAATTGCCAAGACACCGAGGCATCATGACGGGCAAATTCGAGCAGCATGGCGGAGGTCGTCTGGATATCCACTTGCGAACCACCAAACGCCCTGGACACCGACGTTCTGCCGAAACCCTCCTTGAAGAGCTCAGACATTACATCCTTGTGAGTCGCATTCGTCTGCTCGCTGTAATCCCTGTGCCTGATGATCAACGGGTTCAGCGCACGCACCTTCTCAAGCCATTCATTGGACTCAGTGGGAAGATTGTTCCATTGCATAAGATTTTTCATAACGGCTCCTAGCTATTATTTATTAACGATCAGCAGACGAAGAACAGATGAATCTTTATTATTTTTGAACCCGACAAAAATGTACGTCTACAGTCGTACATTGGCAAGCGTTAGTTAGGTTTTCTTTTAGGAAAAATCCCGTCCAGCTTAATGAAAAACTCCAGACAAAAAGACACTACCGAACTTCCATAGAAGTTACGCCTTTTTTAACTTTCGAGTATTAGCGTGAGCCGGCGCGTCGTGCACTCACCTCCGACAACGATGCCCAGTCCTGATCGCCCTGACCATGGGCCATTCCGTCCAGCAGGTTGTCTTTCAACACACTGGCAAACGGCAATGGCACCTGCGCCGCTTCGCCTGCCTCCAGGGCCAGGCGAATATCCTTCAGACCCAGGGACAGCTTGAAGCCCGCCGGCTCAAAATGTTTATCGATCATCAGTTGCCCGTAGCCTTGATAAACCGGCACGGGAAACAGCGTCGAGGTGATCATTTCAATGAACGTCGCGCGGCTGATGCCATAGCTGCTGGCCAGAGTGGACGCTTGCGCCATGGACTCGATCGCCGACGCAATCATCAGGTTGGCCGACAGTTTGGCCACGCACGCCAGCTCCGCGCATTCCCCGAATGGCCAGGTCTTGCGTCCCAACACATCGAACAACGGCTGAACACGGGCCAGTGCTTGCGCAGGACCAGAGGCGAGGATGTTCAAATTACCGGCCGCGGCCACGTCCACCCGTCCCAGCACCGGCGCAGAGACATACGCCACATCACGCTCGGTATGCAGCGCCGCAAACTCCTTGGCCAGCGCGACCGACACTGTGGACATATTCACGTGAACACTCCCCGCGGCAAGGCCATCCAGCCCTTTGCCGTCGATGAACACCGAGCGGATGGCGACGTCATCGCCCAACATCGAGATCAACACCTCGGCCTGTGCAGCGAGTGCCGGACTATCGACGGGCTGAGCACCGGCACGCGCCAATTCATCCAGCGGTGCCGACGATCGATTCCACACTTTGACCCGATGACCGGCCTTTAACAGGTTCAGCACCATCGGCACGCCCATCGTGCCCAAACCAATAAATCCCAGCTCCATGCTCTGCTCCCGTCCTTGTCAGCTGTTCGAAATGTCCGTGGGACGTCGATCCAGAATTGCGATTGTACGTGTACAGGCGTACATTTCAAGTGCCTCGTTTATTTAACCTCGAGACACCGGCTTCAAACACACCTACACACAAGGCAAGGAGGCTTTATGCAATTCGGGATCTACACCGTTGGCGACGTCACACAAGACCCGACCAACGCCAGTACCCCAAGTGAATCTCAGCGCATTCAGGCCACCCTGCAAATCGCGCAAAAAGCCGAAGACATCGGCCTGGATGTGTTCGCCACGGGCGAGCACCACAATCCGCCGTTCATCACGTCCTCCCCCACCACGTTGCTGGCGTACATCGCAGCGAAAACCCAGCGCATCATTTTGTCGACGTCCACCACCCTCATTACCACCAACGACCCGGTGCGGCTGGCCGAGGAATACTCGTTGCTGCAACACCTGGCAGGCGGCCGCATGGACTTGATGCTTGGCCGGGGAAATACCGCACCGGTCTACCCCTGGTTCGGCAAAAGTATCGTCGACGGCCTGCCGCTGGCGATGGAAAATTATCGATTGCTGCACCGGCTCTGGCGCGAAGAGGACATCAACTGGAGCGGTCGCTTTCGCACCCCTTTGAAGAATTTCACCTCCATTCCAAGACCATTGGATGATGTGCCGCCCTTTGTCTGGCATGGCTCGATTCGTACCCCGGAAATCGCCGAGCAAGCGGCGTATTACGGCGATGGTTTTTTTGCCAGCCATATCCTCTGGCCCCGCGAGCACTTCATTGCCCTGGTGGAGTTTTATCGTGAGCGATTTGCGCACTACGGGCATGGCACGCCGGAACAGGCCATCGTCGGCCTGGGCGGGCATATTTTCATGCGCCGCAACTCCCAGGACGCACGACGGGAATTCCGCCCTTACTTCGACAACGCACCGGTCTACGGTCATGGTCCTTCCCTTGAGGAGTTCATGGAGATGACCCCGTTGTCCGTGGGCAGCCCCCAGGAAATCATCGACAAGACCCTGACGTTCCGCGAGCACTTCGGCGACTACCAGCGACAGCTGTTTCTCTTCGACCATGGCGGCATTCCTTTAAAAACCGTGCTGGAACAACTCGACATGTTCGGCAAGGAAGTACTGCCGGTATTGCGCGAAGAGACCCGCAAGCGTCGTTCACCGTTAGCCGCCGAGCCACCGACCCACGCCAGTCGCCTGGCACGTTTGCGTTCGACGCAAACGCCGCCGCTTGAACCGCGACCGGGCTTCAAGACTCCGCAACACGACAGGGTCACCGGACGATAAACCGCCACTTCAATGGCCCACGATCGACCTGTGGGCCATTGAATGGAGTCAGGCCGCGCCTTTGAGCGGTTGCCGTGCATCCATGACCGAGAGCACGTCATGGGTGATCAGGCGGGCGAGGTATTGACCGTAGCCGGTCTTGCTCATGCTCCCTGCCAGCACCAACAGTTGCGCATCGTCGATCCAGCCTTTGTTGTAGGCAATCTCTTCCAGGCAAGCGATCTTCAGGCCCTGGCGTTTCTCGATGGCATGCACGAAATTTCCTGCTTCCAGCAAGGAGTCGTGAGTCCCGGTATCCAGCCAGGCCAACCCGCGCCCCATCACCGAGACGTTCAACTTGCCGCGTTCCAGGTAGACATTGTTGACGTCGGTGATTTCAAGCTCACCCCGTGGCGATGGCTTGATATCCGCGGCGATCTGCAGCACGTCGTTGTCGTAGAAGTACAACCCGGTGACCGCGTAATTGGATTTCGGATGAGTCGGTTTTTCGCAGATGCTCAGAGCCTTGCCGGTGTCGTCGAACTCGACGACGCCGAAGCGCTCCGGGTCGGCCACGTAATAGCCGAACACCGTGGCACCCTCCTCGCGGCTGGCCGCTTCCTGCAGCGTGTCACCGAAACCGGCGCCATAGAAAATGTTATCGCCCAGCACCAGGCATACGTTGTCTTCGCCGACAAACTCGCGACCGATGATGAAGGCTTGGGCCAAACCGTCCGGGCTCGGTTGTACCGCGTAACTCAAGCTCAAGCCCAACTGACTGCCGTCGCCGAGCATGCGTTGGAAACCCGGCAAATCTTCCGGGGTGGAGATGATCAGAATTTCGCGAATATCCGCCAGCATCAACACCGACAGCGGGTAATAAATCATCGGTTTGTCGTACACCGGCAGCGACTGTTTGGAAACGCCCAGGGTCACAGGATGCAACCGTGAACCCGCGCCACCCGCCAATAAGATTCCTTTGTACTTGGCCATGCTTTTCTCCTTGAAGCAGTTGTGTGACAGACGCCCGCAATGACGTCCGTGAAGTGGGTTGGGTTGGGTTCAGGCTTCGACGGCTTCGTTCTGGTGTTCGCCGATGCGTTCCAGCGCGTAGTCGCCCGACAGTACCCGCGTCCACCAGGAACGATTGTCGAGGTACCAGTCGACCGTTTTGCGCAGGCCGCTCTCGAAGGTCTCCTGCGGCGTCCAGCCCAAGTCCTGCTGGATTTTTCCGGCATCGACGGCGTAGCGTTTGTCATGGCCGGGGCGATCCTTGACGAACGTGATCAGGTCCCGAAAACGCTCCACACCCGCCGGTTTGAGTGCGCCACGCGTCTCCAGCAAGTCGCACAAGGTGTGCACCACTTGCAGGTTGGTTTTCTCGTTGTGGCCACCGATGTTGTAGGTCTGACCCACCTCACCGCGGCTGACCACCGCATACAACGCCCGGGCATGATCTTCGACGAACAACCAGTCACGGATCTGCCCTCCGTCGCCGTACACCGGCAACGGTTTGCCGTACAGCGCATTGAGAATGATGTGAGGAATCAGTTTTTCCGGGAAATGGAACGGCCCGTAATTGTTCGAACAGTTGCTTAGCACCACCGGCAAACCGAACGTCCGGTGCCAGGCGCGAACCAGGTGATCGGAGCTGGCCTTGGTCGCCGAGTACGGCGAACTGGGTGCATAAGCGGTGGTTTCGGTGAACGCCGGATCCTCGGGTTCCAGGTCCCCGTACACTTCATCCGTGGACACATGATGGAAACGAAACGCCGCCTGACGTGGCGCATCCAATCGGTTCCAGTAGCCACGCGCCGCTTCGAGCAAAGTGTAGGTGCCGACGATATTGGTCTCGATGAAGGCTTGGGGGCCGTCAATCGAGCGATCCACGTGGGACTCGGCCGCCAGATGCATGACGGCATCGGGTTGAAGACGCGCAAAGATCTCGTCCAGCGCGTTCCTGTCGCAGATGTCCACTTGATAGAAACGATACCGCGGCGAGTCGGCCACATCGGCCAATGACTCGAGGTTACCGGCGTAGGTCAACTTGTCTACGTTGATCACTTCGCACTCGGTTTCGTTGATCAGATACCGCACGACTGCCGAGCCGATAAAGCCCGCGCCCCCTGTCACTAAAATTTTCATCAGCGCCTCCCTTGGCCAATTGATGATTCACAGTCCATCGATGTCGTGTGCCATCGAGCCATCGGTCAGTTGAGCAAGGCCACCCAGTACTGGCTCAAGCCTTTCTCCAGAATCAGCAAGGTCTGAATGCAGACAAAGCTTTCATCGGTGGTGGCCGATGTCGAATTGAGTGGCCCGAACCCGCCATCCTGTTTTTGATGGGCAGCGATCCAGTCCTTCGATGCTTGCAAGTAGTGTGGCTGGGCATCGAGCAAATACATCGCGGCGATGGCCATGTAGGTACCCACCAGGCTGACGGCCTTGCCGGGCCGGTAATGGAACGAGCCATTGGGCTGTTGCAGTTTTTGCAGCCACGCCACGGTCTGCTGCGCGTCGACGATGCGTTTATTGAGAATGAACAGCGTGGAGACCACGCGGTACACCGAGAACGCATCCGGCGGATAACCCGGTTTGTTGGCAAACCCGCCATCGGCGGTTCGGCATCGCAGCGCAAAAGCCTGCACAGCCTGTTCGTCAGGCGCCCGAGCGCCGAGCGCATGCAGCGACAAAACCGCCAGGTTGGTGTGCCAGATATCGGAGACATAACCGGCGACATCGCCGAAACCACCGTCCGGGTTCTGGCACGCCTGCAAGTAACGCACGCAACCTTCGACATCATTCGGCAGCGCCCCCAGCACCCGCAGTGACAGCACCGCGCAATAACTGGCGAATACATCGCTGAGATGACCCGGTTGTTCGGCGAAGCCGCCGTCCGCGTTTTGCGATGACTTGATGCAGTCGATCAGGCTCGCCTTGTTTTCAATCTCGATGCCCAGGGCATGCAAATCCGAGATCACATGCAAGCCGGAAAACACCTGCCACGTCTTGTCTGCCCGGAACCCCAGCGGAGCGGTTTCAGCGGTCAAGCCGTAAGGTGTATCACTGGAAGCACGAGCCTGGGACAGCCAGGCCAGGTAGCGCTTCAAGTCAACATTGATCGTCGGCACGGCCGCTGGATGAATGTCTTGCACATCGCCACTGCCATCGATGCTCTCCAGCCCCTGCGCCACCAATGCTGCGTCATCGTGATGATGCACCGCCGCGGCTGGCTGGACCGCCTGCAGTGCCTGCGCAGCGGCGAGCTGGGTTTTCAGGCTCTTCAAATGCAACGGCAGGTACGTCAGGTTACCGATGGTGAACACGCCTGGCTGGCGCGGCGCCGCCCAGAACTGCCGAATGAAGGGCACGGTCGGGTCGTTGGGGGTCGACCAGAAATAGCCTTTGCCCATGAACAGCCCACCGTTGCGGCTGTCGTGAAAATCCAGCAACGCCGCCGTCACGCCGGTGCGATCGAGGTCATGAGCGTCAGCCGGGAACGCCTCAATCGCCTGCAACAGCAGCGCTGCGTCGTAGGCCGTTTTGATCGGAAATGGCGACTCGTGTTTTTTATAAGACGTGTGCCAATCGACCCGCACTTTGCCGTTGATACACACGCGGTCCCAGTACCCGCCATAGGCCGGATCGCGGAACAACGCCAACGTCTGTTTGAGAAACGAGCAGGCCAGATTCGACAGCGCATTGTCATCGCGAAGGCTTGCCAAGCCGACCAGTGCAAGGCTGGTCTGCGCGCGCACGGCACAGCGGCTCAACACCACATCGACGCCCTGCTCGCTGTCACTGCCGGCGACGCGAGCGATCAGGTTTTCGGCATGTACTTCAAGATACCCGACAAGGCCGGCTCCCAGCGGATCGGTGCCGATCAACGAGAGCAAATTGACGGCGCTGATGTCCAGCTCGATCGAGGTGGCCAGTTCCAGCGGTTCGGACCAGTCACTGCTATAGATGCCAGCTACGCCCGATCGGCTATAGACCGTTTCGATTTTTTCCAGCGTCGCCTTGATGTTGGCCAGGTTTGCGGTGTCTTGCGGCACTTTGCGCTGGTAGGCAATCAACGCCGCCAACGCGTCCAGTTGCAGCGCCAGCGTCCGGCAACGCCCCGAACCGTGGGGCGTCCAGAACCGATCGGCGAGTTCGTGAAACCCCGCGTGCTGGCCATCGTACAAACGCATGAGGCCCTCATGGGCGAAACGCAATTGCGCTTCGCTGCCATGAGCTGCCTGGTAGAGCGTCACCTCAACCTGATCCTGCAACTGCTTGTCACTGGAAATAGCGACCTGCCCACTGGCATCGGTGATGGCGAAGTAACCACCGTACTCGGCGTCTTTGAGGCCTTGATCAAAAAGGAACTGCGGATGAAGCGACATGGTGTATCCCTCTTCGTTGAGGCTAGGCGGCTTTGCTTTCGGTCAACGGCACGACGGCGCCCTGGCACAACTCGATAATCCGCGTGGCAGCGCGGGCAGCGCCTTCGCCGTCCGGGGCGGCCACTTGTTGATGAGGGGCGAAGTACCCGGCCGCCTTGGTGTTTTTTTCGAGCTCGCCCGCCACCAGTTCAACGATCCGGTGCTGGTCGTGACCCAGGTGGGTCGGGAAACCCAGAAGTTCCAGGCGACGCAAGGCTTCCAGCTCGTGGTATTCCGATTTCGACGGCAGGACGAACAATGTAGGAATGTTCAGCGCCGAGATTTCCGTCACGGTGATCCAGCCTGGTGCCGAAATCAGCAGACTGGCTTCACGCAACAAGCCCATCCAGTCGGGGTAGTACGGCACGCAGATGACACCTTCCTGGGCCTGGATATCCTGACGTCCCAGCAGCACCATTTTCAGCTCGGGATTTTGTTCGCGCAGGGTTTTGAAACTCTCCAGATAGGCCGCCAGCAGTGCTTCCTTGTTTTGCGAGAACATCGTAGTGCCGCTGATGGAGGCGACAATGAACGGCGAGTCGCCAAGGTTCAGTTCGGCGCGCACGTTCAAGCCGCTTTGCACCGTGATGTCACGGATCATCGGCCCGACGAAGTGTGCTTTGCCGGCACTCAAGGCCTCGGCGACCGGAGTGCCTTGATCGAGGGAAGCGACATAGGGTTTGTCGGTCAGGACAAGTTGGCTCTGATTGATCATCCAGGAGAACTGGCTATGCAGGGCCGTGCGGGCTCTGGCCATCTCAAGGGCGTTGACTTCGAATCCGCCGTCGGCCAAGTCGCTGTCTTCCAGTTGGCAGAGGGTGAAGTCATAACGCTCGGTCACGAATACCAGCGGCGTACCGCTGAAAATCGCCGCCAGGCAGGCCGCCATGTTGTAGTCCGACACCAGCACCGCCGGTTTGTATTCCGCGATCAGCGCCAGATAAGACAGGATTCGCTCGCCGGACAAAAAGGTATTGGCGATATAACCACCAATGTAATTGGCCCAATCCAGCTCTTTCGACAAGTTGCTCTTTTTCGAGTAATCGACCAGTCGCCCTGCAATGTCCACCACCTCGACCCCGGCCTTTTCGAACAATGGTGTAAAGGTCGGTTGCAAGGAAGCCAGCGCCACGGTCAACGCCATATCCGGACGTTGTTTCTTTATCGCCTGAGCGATGGAAAGAGCCCGCATGTTATGTCCGGAACCGGTAGGGTTGGGGGCAAATAAAATCATTCCTGTATCTCCATTAGTTGAACAACGCCATTGACCACAGTGTTTTCCAATACATCCCTTATAACCACTGAGTAGGGCTTTATAACGGCACCATCACCGATACTCAGTGGACCAACTATGATTGCTCCCTCACCAATAACGCAGCGACTTCCAATGTGTACAGGGGCCTCCTCCCAAGGCAGTGAACGAAACGAATGATCATGTGATGAAGTAACGACAGTGACCCGCGCGCCCAACTCACTGAAGGCACCAATCGTGACGCCGCCCGCGGCCTCGATAACGATGCCTTCACCCAACGAAGTCCCGGTTCCAATATCGATGCCACCCAGTTGCGACATCCCGCCCTGACGCACACTGCGCCCGATCAGAATGCAGTCCCGAGCGATTTCCACCGAGGCACCACCGCGCAACTCGGCGTCGATGAGCGTGTCTTCGCTGATGTCCCAGGTTTGGGTATCCGGGTTCAGTTCCTTGAGTCGGGCCACGGACAACGAGGCCCGGTCGAGCAATGAAGGCATGCCCTGACGCGCTCGCTCCCGCACCTTCGCCAGCACGTGTTCGGGGCTCGGCGCGCCGTCCTCTACCACACTGCGATAGGCGATGATTCGGGCAGGGCGCCCTACTGCGATAGCATCGGGCGGAATATCCGAGACCACCAGAGCCCCCGCAGCAACCACCGCGCCAGCCCCGATGGAAACACCTGCTTTCACCGTAACCTTCGCACCCAGCCAGGCGTTTGCGCCGATCTGGATCGGGGATTGAGCCGTCCCCAAGCACTGCACGCCGGTGGCCAGCATGCTTGCCTTGCCGATGGCGACAAACCTCAAGTCAGACTTGAACCCGACAAAACAGTCATCACCCAATTGAACATTTTGCAGACGACTGGCGGCACGAATCCATACATGCCGACCGAGTTCACTGCCAGAATCGATCGTCGTTAAAACCTCGACCACATTAGTGTCATCCACAGTAAAGCCTCATTCCATTGATACGGGATGCATGATGATTTAATGCACACAGAAACCTGCGGACCTATCCGCTTGTGCATAAGCAATAACTAACTGTTTTTTTTCTGCCATCTCAAAGCACGCATAACATTGCGTCCGCGCAACTTTAATAACTGTTACTCCGCCGCCACGTTGTTATTTGGATAACAACAGGTAGACAGCAACACTTGGCCCGATGGCCAAGTCAGCAATTAATGATAGAGAAAGCTGAATAAAGTCTGTCCGTGACTAGAATGTAGCTCCATTGGCGGAAAGGTCCGCTAGTACGAATGTTATAGTACAGACGATTTTGTTTTGCAATAGGTGTCCGGCTGGTTATTTCGTTTGCGTCTAAAAATTTATTGAACTTTTATGGTGCATCGCTGTAATAAAACCGTCATGCATGCACAGCAGTGGTGCGAATCAGCCTTTGTACAGGCTCTTGCTATCAGCGTTTACAGGTAACTGGATGTCGACCCCAGACATCCGGGTGCACTCTCCCGACGATAGGCTGGTCATTCAATCCTGCCTCTAGCCTGGAGCTGACATGTCCGCACCTATCACCGTCCTACGCGATACCCACCCACTGCCCGTGCTCGACGCCTGCAAATGGGAAAAACTCGAAGGCGACCCGCACACCGTCAACCTCAACGCCTACACCAGCGAAGACGGCAGCAAGATCATGGGTACCTGGATCTGCACGCCGGGCAAGTGGTATGTGGAATACGTGAAGTGGGAATACTGCCATTTCCAGGAAGGCTACTGCATCATCACCCCGGAAGGCATGGCGCCGATCCATCTTCGCGCCGGTGATATTTTCGTCATTGAGCCGGGGATGAAAGGCACGTGGGAGGTGGTTGAGACCGTGCGCAAGTATTTCGTGTTTGCCTGATGCAAAAAACCGAGAGACCACCCGACGTGGTCTCTCGGCAAAAAAACTGATAGGAATCCGCATCCCTTGTGGCGAGGGAGCTTGCTCCCGCTGGTTCGCGAAGCGAACCCAACAAGCTGATGCGGTGTTTCAGATACACCGCATGCTCAGGACTTACGACTGCTCCGCAGCCGGACGGGAGCAAGCTCCCTCGCCACAAAAGCCCTCGCCACAGGCAAGCCTCCCATCACCATCCCGAAAAATCCTTATTGGGGCTTGCGATAGCTGTTGATGATCGCCGAGAAGTCCTTGCCGCCTTCCCCACGCTGACTCATCGCCTGATACAACTGCTGCGCCACCGCGCCGAGCACCACCGGTTGGTGCGCCTGACGTGCCGCCTCAGTGGCCAGCCCCAGATCCTTGAGCATCAGTTCAGCACCGAAACCGCCGGTATACCCGCGCGAGGCCGGAGCCGTTTCGACGATGCCGGGCCACGGGTTGTACATCTCCGAACTCCAGCAACGCCCGGTGGAACTGTTGATGATCCCCGCGAGCACCGTCGTGTCGATCCCCAGCGCATCGCCCAAGGCCATGGCTTCGCTGACGCCGACCATGGAAATCCCCAGCAGCAAGTTGTTGCAGATCTTGGCAATTTGCCCGGTGCCGACTTCGCCGCAATGGACGATGTTGCGCCCCATCTGCGCCAGCACCGGTTGCAGGGTCGCGAACAGCTCAGGCGTGGCGCCGACCATGAAAGTCAGTGTCCCGGCCGCAGCACCGCCAGTACCGCCAGAAACAGGGGCATCGGCCATGACCACGCCTTGTTTGGCAGCAGCGGCGGCAACGTCGCGCGCCGTCTGCGGATCGATGGTGCTGCAATCCACCGCGGGCACGCCCTTGGCGATCCCCGCCAGCACCCCGTCTTCGCCCAGCCAGACGCTGCGCACATGCACAGCGGCGGGCAGCATGGTGATCACCAGTTCTGCACCTTGAGCGGCTTCACGCGCCGAAGCGCTGATGCTGCCGCCCAGTTGCTCCAGCTCTGCCAGCACAGCTTTGTTCAGGTCGACCAGCCGTAGCGAATGGCCGGCCTTGATCAGGTTGCGCGCCATCGGCGCGCCCATGTTGCCGAGACCGATAAAAGCGATTTTCATGTCCGGCTCCTTAACGCAAGTGGATGGTGGTGTTCACACCGTCGTTGACGCTGTCGTCGTCGAACCAGCGTGCGGTAACGGTCTTGGTTTGAGTGTAGAACTGCACCACTTGCTTGCCATAAGGACCGAGGTCACCGAGCTTCGAACCACGGGAACCGGTGAAGCTGAAGAACGGTACCGGCACCGGAATCGGGATGTTGATGCCGACTTGGCCGACGTCGATTTCCGTCTGGAATTTACGCGCCGCCGCACCGCTTTGGGTGAACAACCCTGTGCCGTTGCCGAAGGGGTTGGCATTCACCAGAGCGATGGCTTGATCGAGGGTATCGACTTCCAATACCACCAGCACCGGGCCGAAGATTTCCTGGGTGTAGATCTGCATCTCGGGAGTGACACCAGAGAACAGGGTCGGACCGACAAAGTTACCCTTCTCGTAGCCCGGAACGCTGATGTCGCGACCGTCCAGTTCGAGCTTGGCGCCCTCCTTGATGCCGCTCTCGATCAGATCGAGAATCCGCGCCTTGGCTCGCTTGGAAATCACCGGGCCAACGTCAGTGCCCGGCTCGCTGCCGGCATTGACCTTGAGTTTCTGCGCCAGCGCTTTCAGGTCTGGCAGCCATTGCTTGGCCGCGCCCACCAGCACCACTACCGAGGTAGCCATGCAGCGTTGCCCCGCCGCACCGAAACCGGCGCCGACCAGCGCATTCAGCGCTTGCTCGCGATTGGCATCGGGCAGCACAACGGCGTGGTTTTTGGCGCCCATCATCGATTGCACGCGTTTACCGTGTTTGCCGGCCAGGTCGTAGACGTGAGTGCCGACCGCGGTCGAACCGACGAACGAAACAGCCTTGATGTCCTTGTGGGTGCAAAGCGCATCCACCACATCCTTGCCGCCATGAACGACGTTGAGCACACCCGGAGGAATGCCGGCCTCGATGGCCAGTTCCACCAACAGCATGGTCGACATCGGGTCCTGTTCGGACGGCTTGAGCACGAAGGTGTTGCCGCAGGCGATGGCCATCGGGAACATCCACAGCGGAATCATCGCCGGGAAGTTGAACGGAGTAATACCGGCGCAGACGCCGATCGGTTGGCGCAGGGTGTAGGTGTCGACACCACCAGCGACGTTCTCGGCGAACTCGCCCATTTGCAGGCTGCCAATGGAGCAGGCGTGCTCGACCACTTCCAGGCCGCGGAAGATATCGCCTTCAGCATCGGCAATGGTTTTGCCCTGCTCGTTGCTGAGTACCACGGCAATACGCTTGGAGTGTTCGCGAATCAACGCCTGAAGCTTGAGCATGATGCGCATCCGCGCGCCGATCGGTGTCAGCTTCCAGGTCTGGAAGGCGCGATGGGCGGCGCTGATGGCAGCATCGACTTCGGCAGCCGTCGCGAATGGGACTTTGGCCAACACTTGTTGGGTCGCCGGGTTGACGATGTCGTGCCATTCGGTGGTCTGGGATTCGACCCACTCGCCATCGATCAACAGCTTGACCTTTTGCACGGTGGTTTCTAGCGATGCGTTCATATTGGTCTCCGGACGTTGTTCTTATTTAGAGAGCGATCTTTGGAGCCAAGGCGAGAAAGTCGCCTTGAGATGAGGCGTGTGTCACGAATTGGTTGTCGGACTGTTTTTGGAGTATAGATGTGCAAACTTCTAATAAGAACGCACATAAAAGCCGGTCCATCATGCAAAAAAACATCACGTCTTTAGGCTCGTTGAACTGGGATGACCTCAAGTTTTTCCTCGAGGTTGCCCGCACTCGCAAGGCCAGCACCGCGGCCAAGCGCCTGGCGGTGGACTACACCACCGTGTCGCGACGCATCAGTTCGCTGGAAACCTCGCTGGGCACGTTGCTGTTTGAAAAGTCCCGCACCAGCGGTTTCGTCCTGACTGCCGAAGGCCAGCGGCTGCTGGGTTACGCCGAGTCGATCGAAAGCACTCTGCACATGGCCTGCGAACAGGTTTCGGGCTCCGGCGTGGCGTTGTCCGGGCATGTGCGCATGGGTTGCACCGAAGGGTTCGGCAGCTTTTTCATCACCCCGCAGCTGAGCCATTTCGTCGACGCCTACCCGGCGATCTCGGTGGACATCCTGCCGCTGCCGCACTTCATCAGCCTGTCCAAGCGCGAGGCAGACATCGTCATCGCACTGGAGCGGCCGGAACATGGCCCGTATGTCTGCTGCAAACTCTGCGACTACCGACTGCAGCTGTATGCGACCCAGGATTATCTGGACAAGCACCCGCCGATCCGCCGCCCGGCAGACTTGGGCAAGCATCAATTCATCAGTTATGTGGACGATCTGGCGTTCAGCTCGGAGCTGCTGTACCTGGCGAATGTGTTGCCCGGTGCCAGTGCCAATCTGCGCAGCACCAGTGTGATCGCGCAGTTCGTAGCCGCTCAGCAAGGACGGTCACTGGCGATTCTGCCGTGCTTCCTGGCAGCTCAGGACCCGCGATTGCTGCCGGTATTGCCGCAAGAGATCACCATTACCCGGCAGTTCTGGATGTACTGCCGGGAAGACCTGCGCAAGCTCAAGCGGATCACGTTGCTGTGGGATTACATCCGTGGGGTCACCGAGCAGAATCAAGCGCTGTTGATGGGGGAAAGTCGGGAGATGTTGTTCGCCGATTAATCCGCGCTCACCACGATCGACACCCGACGGTTCTCGGTGCGTCCGACCGCGGTGTCGTTGGAAGCGACGGGCTTACTGCTGCCCAGGCCGCGCAGCTGGATGTTTTCTTCTTTTATGCCGACGGTGGCCAACACCTTGCCGACGCTTTTTGCGCGACGCAGGGAAAGCTGTTCATTATAGGATTCTTTGCCTGACGCATCGGTGTGGCC
Organism: Pseudomonas sp. GW822-FHT02E03; assembly: GCF_058802325.1. NCBI lineage: Bacteria > Pseudomonadati > Pseudomonadota > Gammaproteobacteria > Pseudomonadales > Pseudomonadaceae > Pseudomonas > Pseudomonas sp. GW822-FHT02E03. Next base: position 239,171 of record NZ_JBXAOA010000004.1, read on the forward strand.
GTCGATCCTCACCCGTTCGATTTCCACACTCAACAACGCCTTGCCAATGCGCTCCACGATTTCGGTACTGGCAGGATTGAGGCTCTCGACATCGCTGCCGAACAAAACTTTGCCTGACAGGCCATAGGCCCAGCCATCATCCGTCATTTCGAAACCTTGCTGCTTGAGCACAGCGATCTGCGCCGGGGTCAGGCCCTTTTGCGGTGCCGTCTGGCAACCGGTCAATGCCAGCAAGGCCAGGAACAGGGTGATCGTGAAAAGTCGTAGAGAACGCTGATTGAAGGTGAACACAGACATTAGCTCCTGGTTTGAACATGGGCGACAGGGAGCTCCGACCCTGCCGTTTGCTGCGCGCCTCGGGAAAGGCGTTTGGCCTGGTACATCGCGGCGTCGGCAGCATCGAGCAACGAGCCCGGTGTGACCCCATGATCGGGGTACACGGCGATGCCGATACTGAGTGAAGTCATCACTTGGGTAGTGCCAGGCAAGGGAATCGGCGCTTCCATGCTGGCAATGATTTGGTCGGCAATCCGTTCGGCGTCTTCGGTTTTATGCAGCGGTGTCAGCAGGACGGCAAACTCGTCGCCGCCCAGACGCGCGACCAGGTCCTCTTCACGCAGCTGCGCACGAACCCGCGTTGCCACGGCGATCAGCACCGCATCGCCGGCAGCATGGCCAAAGTTATCGTTGATCTCCTTGAACCGGTCGCTGTCGAGAAACAGCACCGCCACTCGCTCATCCAATTTGCTTGCATTGCGCAAGGCACGCATCAGGCGGCCTTCGAAAAATGCTCGATTCGGCAGTCCGGTCAGGCTGTCATGGCTGGCTTGGTGGGCCAGGGTCTCGTTTTCGCTTTGCAGGTGGGTCTGCCAGGATTCGAGCTCATCGAGCAACGCATTGAAGTCATTGCCCAAGTTGTCGAGTTCGGCAATATCGGCGGGTGGCACACGCTGGTCGAAGGCACGCTCGCTGCGAGCGGCGTGAGCCACGGCAGCCAAGCTGCGCAACGGGCCGGTGATCCCCCGCAATTGCCGCCGCGCCAGATAGAGCGCAACCCAGGCACTGATGGCGGTACACAAGACGATTCCCATCAGACCGCTTAGCAAAAAGCGCATCAGGCTGCCACCGTGCCCGACCAGCAGGATACTGCCAATTTCCTGACCTTGATGGACGATCGGCATGCTGATGGGTTTTTCCAGAATCACCCGGGCAATCTGCACTTCAAGATCAGACAACAATCCCGTTTCCGGCCGTTGCCAACGTGCGAGTAACTCGCCTTGCTCGTCCATCACCTGTGCATCGGCCACTTCTTCGGTGGACGCGATCAATGCCAGCGCTTCGGTGGCGGCGACCTTATCGTTGAACACCACCGCGGCTTCCACGGTGTAATTGATCGAACGGGCGATCAGATGCAGGTTGTGATCGGCATAAACCCGCAAGGCCAGAACCCCCAGCAGGGTCAACGAAACACTGGCCATGGCAACGCCCACCAGGGCGACGATCAAATGTCCACGGCCGATAACCGAACCCAGGGTCGGACGTATACGGGATTTGAATAGACTCATGGTGCCGCCGGCTTGCGACGCGACAGTTGCAGCACACTGGGATGGATGCGCACACCGCTGCGGGCGACCGAGTCGAGGTTGACCTCGAAGGATACTTGTTCATCTCCGACCCGAAGGCAGAACAGACTGCCTACGGTGCATTGATCGCCGCCTTCGCTGATGCTCACCACTGGGCGCCCTGTCAGCGAGGCGAATAATCGACTGCGTTCGTCGCTAGTCAGCTTGCCGATGTACACCGCGTCGCATTCACCGGCAATGACCGGGTTGTCGGCCAAAAGCCGTCGCACGGTGACAGGCCGACCAGTGGCCTGGGTAGTGCCCTTGACCAGATCGTCGGTGTACTCGGTAGGGCCGACCACGCATAAACGCAACTGTTGAGGCTCAACAGGCCACCGGGCATAACTGAGGATCCCGAGCACCACCTGAGTGACTGATCTGGCGCGCTGGTCGGCCTTGCTCACGGCGGTTTCCGGCTGAGCGAAGGCAACGCCCGTCAACAAACAGAGAAGGCCGGCAAGCAGCGCTCTCTTGCAACCAATAACGCGCTCTGTCGTCCAGACAGCCACCTTCATGCAGGGATTCTCTTCGATCGCAACGAAATGATGCCGCAACGATAGCACAGCACCGAAACACCAGCGAGGCCACGTACCACGGCACTTCGGACAGATTCCGTCGTCTGGCGCCGCCCGTTCAGTGACTCCGCTCGATACCCTCTTCCAGCTCCAGCATCAGCCCGCTCAAGCGCTTGACCTTGCGCCGCACGGCCTCTTCGAATACGCCGGCACGAGGCTCAATCAGGGTGAACCAGTGTTTGGCCCGGGTTATGCCGGTATAGATCAGTTCCTTGGTGAGCACAGGGTTCAGGGCATCCGGCAGAATCAGCGCCGTATGGGCAAATTCCGAGCCCTGGGATTTGTGTACGGTCATGGCGTACACGGTGTCGACATCGTTGAGCCGACTTGGCAGGACGAAGCGCACACCGCCCTGGCCATCGTTGCGCGGGAAGGCCACACGCAGCACTTGCCGTCCCGCGTCGGGGCCGTCACGCTCCGGCAACTTGAGGGCAATGCCAATGTCGCCGTTCATCAAACCCAGGCCATAGTCGTTGCGAGTCATCAGCACGGGCCGACCTTCGTACCATTGGTGATCGCTGTCGATCAGCCGAGCCTTGAGCAGCGCGTCGGTCACTCGCTGATTCAAGCCTTCCACCCCCCAAGGCCCTTTGCGTACCGCGCACAACAGCTGGAAGGCGTCGAAAGCTTGCAGCACCACACGAGCCCAATGGGTCCAGCCTGGATCGTCGAGCGGGCTGTCGAGCGGTGGCCGCTGACTGCGCAAAAGACTCAGGTAATGCCGATAACCTTGCGGCCCCTCGCCATGGCCTTCGAGCAACAACCGCTCCAGCGCCCGGTCCTGCTCACCCTTGAGGGGCAGGGAAAATACGTCGCCATGGCTTCCAGCCGCCAGTAACTTGCGGGCTTCCTCGGGTTGCTGCCGGTTGACCCAACGGGCCAACTGGCCAATGCCGCTGCCCTCGCCGAAGCGCCGTGAGTGACGCAGCATCACGACTTGCTGAGCCAGGGGATGCGTTCCGTTGATGTCTTCGTGCAAATCGCTGGCACCAAGGTTTTCACCGCTGACCGTCTCCAGCCACTGGCGGGTCTGCGGGCTGTACCAACCGGCTTCGGCATCGCGGCACAGATCGCCCAGGACGGCACCGGCCTCTACCGACGCCAGTTGATCCTTGTCACCGAGCAGTACCAGACGGGCATGGGCCGGCAATGCGTCGAGCAGATTGGCCATCATTTCCAGGTCGATCATCGAGGCTTCGTCCACCACCAATACATCAAGCGGCAAGCGATTGCCGGCGTGGTGCCGGAAATGTCGAGTGCCGGGACGACTGCCGAGCAAACGGTGCACGGTGGTCACATCCGACGGGATTTTCTCCCGCACCGTTTCAGCAACCTCCAGGGTTTGAACCTGTTGGCTGATGGATTCGGTCAATCGTGCGGCAGCTTTGCCAGTGGGTGCCGCGAGACGAATGCGCAGTGGTTTCCCGGCCTCCACCGCTGGCGCCTGAAGCAAAGCAAGCAAACGCACGACCGTGGTGGTTTTGCCGGTCCCCGGGCCGCCGGTGACGATGCTGAATGCGCTACGGGTAGCCAGGGCGCAAGCGAGCTTCTGCCAGTCGATCACTTCATCAGGCCTGGCTGGGCCGAACAGGCCGGTCAGGCGTTGGGGCAAATCACTCGGTGTTGTTTCGTGTGCAGCCAGACGCTGACGCAGGGAGTTATCAATGCGCCGTTCGTAAGCCCAGTAGCGGCGCAGGTACAGGCGTTTACCCGACAGCACCAACGGCCGATGCTGCGCGGCCTCACGCCCATCGACGGCCAGGGCCACCAGACGGCTGGACGCCAGGACCTTGCACCAATGAGCACCCTCCAGCGCCTCAAGCAATTGCGACGGCAGCAACATCGCGCCACTTTGCAGATCACCTTCCGGTGGCAGCGACAGAGCGAAGTCCGGCTCTTTCAGCGTTTCGAACAGATCCAGGCAAACATGGCCGTGGCCCAATTGGTGACTGGTCAACGCGGCGGCCAGCAGCACCAGCGGATCATCGTCGGGGGCGATTTCGTGGAGAAAGGCCACGAAGGCCTTGTCCAGCGCCCGCAGCCAACCGCGTTCGACCCAGCGCGTGAGCAGCAGCAACAAGTCATCTGCGCGACTCAGCGGGGCCAGGTCCGCCAGACTTTCGGCCGCCAACGGCGTGGGCAGCAAATCGGCGAAGGTGCGAGTCATAGCAGTACTCCCTGTTCCCAGGCGGGTTCGGCCTTGGGCTCTGGCTTGCCCTGGAACAACCGGTCCAGACGCTCGATCAGCTCCCGTGGCGGACGGGCGAAATACACGCCCTGGCTGGCCGCGCGAGTACCACGAAGGAACAGGTACAACGCTCCTCCGACATGCCGTTCGTAATCGTAATCGACCAGCCGCGCCTTGAGCTGACGATGCAAGGCGAGCAGGTACAACACATATTGCAGGTCGTAACGATTATCCAGAATCGACTGCTCCATGGCCGGCACGGTATAGGCCGCGTCATCGACGCCCAGCCAATTGGATTTGTAGTCGGCGACGTAGTAACGACCGTCATGCTCGAACGTCAGGTCGATGAAGCCTTTGAACATGCCATTGAGCAGCACCGGTTCGGCGGCCACCCTGGCCACGCCGTTGTGGGTGTATTGGCGCACCAGTTCATCGAGCTTAAGCACATCGACTTTGTGACTGGCGAACCAGAACTCCATCTCGACCCGGTATTGGGTCAGTTGCCCGAACACCACCGGTGCCTGCCCGCCGCCGATGTGCAGCGGGGATTTGAGCAAGTGCTGCAGCCAGTCACTCAACGTCGTGATCCAGCCTTCCCAGCCACGGCGATTGCAGCGGCGGGCGATGGCGTCTTCCACAGTCTGTGGTGCAGCGGCAAAACCTTCGTCACCGGCCCACTCGAGCAATCCATGGAGAAATGTGCCGGGGTTCGGCCCGCGAGGGAATCGATGGATATCAGCGCCGCCAGCAATCACTTCTCGCGGCGCTTGCGGATCGAGACGTTCGTCGTCAAAAAGCTTTTGGGCTTGCGGGCTCTCCGGGGCTTCGTCACTGCCCACGCTCAGACTGTCACCAATGCGCAAGGCGCTGTAGGAAGCGATCCACCAGTTTTCGCTGGCCTTGCGCTTGGGTATCAGCGGCGCAAGCAAGGTCGCTTCATTGCGCGGCGGATGGTAATGCTCGGCGCTCGCTTCAGGCATTTCACCGTAGTTCAGTGCAGGGCAGTCCTGCTGCAAATCTTCCAGCCAACGCCGCAACCCTGCCGACTCGGCCAATGGCGCACCACCGCCCAGCAAGTAACCCAACGCTGAAAGGTGCAGCGTCGAGCCATTGTTATTGCCGCGCTTGAGGTCCGTCACTCCGAGCCAGCAAGCATGTTGTGCCCGGGTCAGCGCGACATAGAGCAGCCGAAGATCCTCGGCCAAGCGCTCATCATCGGCTTGGGCGATCAACTCCGGCGTCGGCTTCAAGCTCACCTGAGCCTTGCCCGTCGCGTCGTGGTAATACAACGGCAAACGGCTGCCATCCACCGGTTTTGCCGAGCAGATGAATGGAAGAAACACCAACGGATATTCAAGCCCTTTGGATTTATGGATGGTCACAACCTTGACCAGTTGCTCGTCGCTTTCCAGGCGCAGGATCTGTTCTTCGCCAGCCTGACCGGACAATGCCAGATGCTCGGACAAGTGACGGATCAAGGCTTGCTCGCCATCAAGCTCGGCGGCGGCCTGCTGTAGCAACTCGGACAGGTGCAGCAGGTTGGTCAGCACCCGCTCGCCATCGTTGCGCGCGATCAACGCCTGGGGCAGTCGGAAGTCGTGCAGCAAACGTCGCAGCATTGGCAGCACGCCCTGCTTGCGCCAGAGCTCGCGATAACCGCGAAACTGCATGACCCGTGTTTCCCAAGCCAGTTCGTCCTGATTCAGCCGTTCCAGTTCAGCCAGCGAAAGGTTCAGCGTGATGCAGGCCAGCGCGGCGCGGAGGGGACGCTCGACATCCGGTTCGGCACACGCCTTGAGCCAGGTCAGCAGGTCATGGGCTTCCTGCGCGGCGAACACGGAGTCCTTGTCTGACAGGTAAACACTGCGCACGCCGCGGGCCGAAAGTTCGCCACGCACGGCCTGGGCCTCTTTGCCGTCGCGCACCAGAATTGCAATATCCGATGGCAGTAGACCTTTGAAGTCCTTACCGTCCTGGATGAAGCCAGCACAGCCTTGCTGACCGCCATTGAGCAGCGCGGTGATTTCACTGGCGCAGGCGGCGGCCAATTGTTGCCGATACACCGCGCCAGACAGTGGCTGATCGGCGGACAGGTGCCAGATGTTCAGGGCCGGTACAGCCTGAGCATCAATCTGCAGGACTTCTTTGCGTCCCTGGGATTCGACGGGCAGGAACGGTACCGGGTTCTCTCCATTTTTCTCACGAAACAGGAATGCTCCGCGCCCCTGCTCACGAGATTCGGCGCGCTCGAACACATGGTTTACCGCACTGACCATGCCATGACTGGAACGGAAGTTGGTGCCCAGGGTATGCAGGCGGCCAGTGGTGGCCTGGCGAGCGCGCAGGTAGGTATAGATGTCGGCTCCGCGGAAGGCATAGATCGCCTGCTTCGGGTCGCCGATCAGAAACAGACCGGTTTCAGGATTGTTATCTTCGATGCGATAAATGCTCTCGAAGATTCGGTACTGCACCGGGTCGGTGTCCTGGAATTCGTCGATCAACGCGACCGGGAACTGCTCGCGGATCAGTGTTGCCAGGCGCTCACCGCCTTCGGACTGCAAAGCCGCATCGAGGCGTAGCAGCATGTCATCGAAGCCCATTTCCGCGCGGCGACGCTTTTCCTCCTCGAACCGCGCACCGACCCAGTGAGCGGCATGCTGCAGCACGGCGGCGTCGGGGGTCGGCAAACCATCGAGACTGGTCTTGAGACCGGCCATCGCATCGAGACCGGGATGACGGGGGGCTTCACCCTTCCAGGCTTCAGACATGCCATCGGGAGTCAGACGAGTGAAGCCGGTGCCAATGTCCAGTAGCTCCAGAGACTCATCTTCGGCCCAGGCCCGAAGTTTCTCGAACCAGGGTTCGAAGTAGCGCGGCTGCATCTTGCGGCCATCGACGCTCTTGCTTGCGACGCCCTGGTGACAGATGGCAAGCAACTCATCCGCCCATTGGCGCCAGGGCATCTTGAGTTCGAGTAAAGCGGCCCGTCGCTGCTGCAGGCACTCGGCAATCAACTCGGCAGGCTCTTTACCTTCAACGCTGTCACGCTCACTGGCGAACAAGCCACGCACTCGTGGTAGCAACGCCGCAGGGCCGCCCCAATTGCCGCGAACCCAGTTCAGTGCATCGCCTTGCATTGGATAACAGAACAGTCGCCAGTAGTCGCGCAGGACTTCGCCGAGCAAATCACTATGATCGGTTTCCAGGGTCTGGGTGAACAGGCTGCCACTGTCGAACGCATGTTCGCGCAACATGCGCTGACACCAACTGTGGATGGTCGATACCGCCGCTTCATCCATCCACTGGGCGGCGATGTCCAGGCGGTTTGCACAGCCGGACCACTGCTCGGGGAGGTACTGGTCGCGCAACTCGGCGATGAGGCCATCCGGAGCCGATGTCTCATCGCGGAAAAACCGTGCGGCTTCAGCCAGCCGTGTGCGAATACGTTCGCGCAGCTCTTTGGTCGCGGCATCGGTGAAGGTCACCACCAGGATTTGCGGCGGCAGCAATTCACGGCCAAAACCACTCGATTCGCCGCCGTGGCCAAGGACCAGACGCAAGTACAGCGCAGAAATAGTGAAGGTCTTGCCGGTCCCGGCGCTGGCTTCGATCAGTTGGCTACCACACAGGGGGAATGCCAGGGCCAGCGGTGTTTTCGTGGTCATGCGCGCGCCTCCTCGCTGGTCAATGAACGCCAAGGGGCTTCAAGCAGAGGCCGATACAAAGCGTCGCACCAATCGGGGAAGGTTTCATCGGCAATCAGAGCATCGTAGTCGGCGAATTGCCGAGCGAGTGCCGGGCTTTCGCGGCGCTCGCCGTCAGTGGTCTGGCCGTCGCCTTCATAGGTCTTGCGGGCAGCGGCGTCAGCTTTGGCCGGGTCGGTTTGAGCGAGCCAGGCGAACGCTGTTTTTACTGCTATCGGTAGCGGCTGGCGCATGCCCGTTTGCCAAGCCAACAACAGGTCGCCCAGAACCCTGGACGCTGCGGCCTCCTCCATCGGACCGAGCAACAAACTGTCGTCGCTGGCCACCAACGCAGTAGTCATCGGCATGCCGCTGGCACAGGCAACCAGGTGATTGACCCAAGGTCGTGTCAGGCGATGCCATTTGCGGGCCTTGATCGAACCAATGCTGTTGGGAATCGTAGTCACCGACAACAACCCGCCATCTGCGCGTTGATGCAGGCCACTGAGCCAGCCTTCCAGACGCAATCCTTGTAGCTCCACACTCACCGGCAACGCGCTGGTGAGCGGGGTCGGCCATAACGCCAGAAGCTGCTGATAGCGCAGCAGCAGATCCGGCAGCGGCTCGATCAACTCTCGCTGAAGACATTCACCAAAACCGGCCATGGGCAAAAGCCCGCTGTTTTGCAGGCGTTTTGCCTGCGCCTCCAGTACCTGATCGGTTTGGTCCGGTTGCCCCAGTGCCGCTTCAAGCAAGCTGTCGCTGAGGCTATAGCGTTGCAGCGCGTCGAGTACAAATGGCTCTTCATCAGCCAAAGGCACTTCTGCAGCCTCGAAGAACACTTTGAGCCGGTGGCTGAAGAAATGTCGTACAGGGTTGCGCAGAAAATCCTGCAGCTGACCCAGGCTCAGCGGCTCGTCCTGGACGTAGGGTTCAAGCACTTCGATATCAGTCGCCAGATCACTGGCTTGATGTAGAACCTGCCACTCGCTGGCGTAGCTGAATAGATCTTCGCCTTCATGAAAGTAGCGAGCGCTGAACGGTTGCAGCGGGTGTTCCTGAGTCATGGACTCAAGCAGGTCATCATTATCATCGTGCAGTCGCCAGCCGCTGCCGAGATGATCACGCAACTGCCCTATCAACACCGAAGCAGGACGCTCGCTGTTGTCCCGAATACTGCGGCCGACCCAACTGATATAGAGTTGGTCGCGTGCCGACAACAATGCTTCCAGCAACAGATAGCGATCATCTTCACGTCGGGAGCGATCACCGGGGCGGTAGTCACTGCCCATCAGGTCGAAATCCAGCGGCGGCTGCGCGCGAGGGTAATCGCCGTCATTCATGCCAAGCAGGCAGACCAGTTTGAAGGGGATTGCTCGCATGGGCATCAAGGTACAGAAGTTAACGGCCCCGGCAAGGAAGCGCTGAGACAGGCGACCTTGGTCGAGACCCGCCAGCCAGGCTTCACGGACTACGGTCAACGGTAATTCGTCGTGCAAACCTACGGACTCGCAGGTCTCAAGCCAGGTCTCACGCAGCTCTTCGAGTTGGGCCAACAAATAGTCGTCATGCTCGTTGCTGGCCAGGAAGAATAACTGCACCAAAGCTTGCAACCGCGAGCCCCATTGTTTGGGCGCTGCAGGTTGAGTGAGTTCCTGGTGAGCAACTTCCAATGTATCCAACAACGCCACCAAAGGGCCTATGAGCGCGGCATCCAGACCACCAATTTCGTCGTAGGGTTCAATCCCCTCGCAGGCACTGGCGCTGCCCACGGCATAACCCAGCAACATCCGTCGCAGACCGAAACGCCAGCTGTTTTGCTCCAGTTCCTCAGGCAGACCCAGGCCCGCACGCTGCTCGGCGTTCATCCCCCAGCGAATGCCTGCGCCTTCGATCCAGCGATGCAAGGTCGGCAGATCTCGTTCCTCTACGCCAAACCGGGCGCGTAATGCGGGAACATCGAGCAGATCCAGGATCTCGCTGACAGGGAAACGACTGTCGGGAAGTTTGAGCAGGTGTTCGACAGCAATCAGTAGCGGATCCCGGCCGCGCTGGCCTTGATCCGCAAGTGTGAAAGGAATGAAGCGCGGATCAAAGCGATCGATCTGACCAAAAACAGCACGGATATGCGGGGCATAACTGTCGATGTCCGGGACCATCACGATTACGTCGCGAGGCCTGAGGTCTGTGTCAGCACTGAATCGTGCGAGCAACTGATCGTGGAGTATTTCCACTTCGCGTTGAGCGCTATGGGCGATGTGAAAACGGATCGATTCGTCTTTTTTCAGATCGACAGCAGCCCAACGCTCGCGAGTCTCGTTCAAGGGACGCAATTCCAGGATATCGTCCTGCAACTGATTGAGCATGTTCTGTGGCTGGCTTTCGCTGAAAAGATCGATGCGCCCGTCGCGAAACGCCGAGCGATAGCTATTGGGATCGTCGTAGCTGTCGAGCAGATTAATGTAGTCCCGCCCCTGCTTGCCCCACGCGGCCAGTAGCGGATGGGCATGCTGATGGAGCGTTTGCGCGTCGAGCACGACCGGCATACCGCTCTTGCGAGCCTGGCGCTTGTACTGATGTCGCAACAGATCTTTATCAGCGACGATGTCCGCCCAATGGTGACGACATGGGTTGTGTACGCACAGTAAGACCTGGCTGAATCGAGCAAGCCCGGCAAGCGCTTCCAGGGCCTGAGCAGGCAGTGAAGAAATCCCGAAAACGATCACCCGCGAAGGCAATCCACTCGGCGCTACGTCGAGGCTATTGATGCGCTCGATAAAGCGTTGGTGGACACCTGCGCGGCTTTGCGCCATGCCTTGTTCACCGACATCCAGCAACAGCGCACGCCACAGCTCCGCCTGCCAACAGTTGGCCGGGGTCAGGGCTTTGGCCTCGCCTCTACCATTTCGTAACTGATGAAGACCTTCTGCCCAGTCTTCGAGCCAATCGGCACGGTAGACCTGATATTGGTCGAACAGATCCGCCAGTCGCTCCGCCAATTGATAGCGTTTACGTAAGTCGGTGTCATGGGTAAGAAAGCGCTGCAGAGGTTCGAAGTGCGGTTGGTTGATTAACTGTGGCAACAGACGCATCAGACGCCAGGTCAGCGGGGCTTTATCGAGAAGGGATTTGACCGGGATCTCGTCACGTCCCAGCACCATGCGATAAAGCTGCCACATGAAGCTGCCCGGTAACTGCACATCGATGGCAGCGGCGATTCCGCAGCCGCCCATGTCGTCATCTTCGGGGTCTTCGGCCAATGCCAGCTTCAGCCATTGGGCGATGCCGTTGCTCTGTACCAGGGCGATTTCATTTTCCAAGGGAGCCAGCGGGTAGCGCCGCATCCAGCTGACCACCAGGCTGCGCAACTCGTCCAGACGGTTGCCGTGAACCACCATAAAACCAGCACTGAGGGACGTAGCGTCCGGCATAAAGGCTTCCTTGGGAAAATACAAAAGCTAGGGCCGAACCTTAGCACTGTCATCAGACTGTGACAGCCGGGAGCGGTCCGATAATGCTGTACGAACTTTCCTGCGGACAAAACAAAACCCCTACCTGCATACGCAGATAGGGGTTTCGGAATTTAATCTTGACGATGACCTACTCTCACATGGGGAAACCCCACACTACCATCGGCGATGCATCGTTTCACTGCTGAGTTCGGGATGGGATCAGGTGGTTCCAATGCTCTATGGTCGTCAAGAAATTCGGTAGCCAGCTCGTTGGCCCTTGCGGGTTCACGCTCCAGCGAATGGGTATGCGATAGTTTGGTGTTTTGTGAGTATCTCGAACTTTCGGTTCGTTTCGTCTTCACACACCGCAATCTGGTGCTCTCTCGCCTTTTCAGCTCGAAGCATGCAAATTGCTTGGGTGTTATATGGTCAAGCCTCACGGGCAATTAGTATTGGTTAGCTCAACGCCTCACAGCGCTTACA